>CALKVR010001213.1 GCA_938004815.1 uncultured Polyangiaceae bacterium
TGTCGGTGCCGAGCGGCCCCGCGAGCTCGAAGCTGTGCGCCGAGTCGTCGGTGGGGAGCTCGCGGACGCTGAGGACGCCGGGGAGCGCCCGGAGCGCCTCTTGCACCTGCTCGGCGGTTGGGGGCTTGCGGGCCGAGTCGCGGTAGCCCTCACCGCCCTCGTACACCTTCTTCTCGTGGATGGTGACGACGTAGCGGACCTTGCCGCTGCGGGCGCGGATGTCGTCGAGCGGGCCGTCGGCGACGACCCGGCCCTTGGAGACGATGATGGCGCGGGCGCATGCGGCCTCGACCTCGCTGAGGTTGTGGGTCGAGAGGAGCACCGTGCGGTTCTTGCCGATCTCTTTGATGTACCGGATGACCTCGGCCTTCTCGTTGGGGTCGAGATCGCTCGTCGGTTCGTCGAGGATGAGCACGGGCGGGTCGTGGACGAGCGCCTGGCCGAGGCCGACGCGCTGGCGGTAGCCGTGGGAGAGGGTGCGGATGTCTTTGCCGAGCACCTTGGCCAGGCCGCAGACCTCGACCACCGTCTTCATCCGGCTGCGGAAGGCGCTGTCATCGAGGCCGCGCATCTCGCCTGCGAACTTGAGGTAGTCCCAGACCGACATCTCGCCGTAGAGAGGCGCGCGCTGGGGCAGGTACCCGATCTTGCGCCGGACCTGGAGCGGGTCGTCGAAGACGTCGGACCCGTGAACCCGCGCCGCCCCCTCTGTAGCGGAGATGAAACAGGTGAGGATGCGCATGGTCGTCGACTTGCCGGCGCCGTTCGGGCCGAGGAAGCCGACGACCTCACCCTTTCGAACCTGGAAGCTGACCTTGTCGAGGGCTCGGAAGGAGCCGAAGAGCTTCGAGAGCTTCTGCGCCTCGATCATCACGTCGCTTGCCAAAGTGACCTCCAAGACGAGACCGTTTTGGGCCTGGCCGAGAACGGATGCCGGGCCTGTGCGGGGGGTCAGTGGTGCCCCACGCGAGGGCGGCATCCTAGTTCCGGCCCGATCCGTGTCAACCGCCCGCACAAACGAACGGGTTTCGCCTGTATTCCCGAGCCTCGCCGGGCGGGCGCCCGGGCTAGCGCCCGCCGGGCCCGCCGCCGCGGGCCTTGGGGGACCGCTCGAGCAAGGCCTCGAGCTCCTCGAGCCGGAACGGCTTCTGGAGAAAGCCGGCCAGGCCGCGGCTCGCGGCGCGACGCACCTGGTCGGTGTGGTTGTACCCGCTCGCGAGGATCACGAACGCGTCGGGGAGCAGCGCGCGGATCTGATCGAAGAGCTCGGGCCCGGAGACCCGCGGCATCGAGACGTCGACGACGTACGCGCCGATCTCCTCGCCGCGGGTTCGGCAGAGGAGCAGCGCCTCTTCTGCGTTCTCGGCGGTGAGCACGTGGTACCGGGCGGCCTCGAGCATCCTCGCCACCGTCTTTCGAACCGTCGCGTCGTCGTCGACGACGAGCACCGTGCCCTTGGGGGCCCCGGCCGGCGTGACGGGCCGCGAGGCGCGCGGCTTGGAGGCGGGGAAGAAGACCTTGAAGCTCGTGCCCCGACCCTGCGCCGTGTAGACGGTGATGGTGCCGTTGTGCGCGCGCACGATGCCGTGGACGGCGGCCAGGCCGAGGCCGTGGCCCTTTTCTTTCGTGGTGAAGAACGGGTCGAAGATCCGCCCTCGGATCTCGTCGGGGATGCCGCAGCCGGTGTCGGCGACCTCGACGCAGACGTAAGAGCCCGGCCGCACCGACGGGTTGGAGCTGCGGGCGATGTCCTCTTCACCGAGCTCGCGGCGGCTCGTGACCACGCTCACGAGGCCGCGCGTGCCCTCGAGCGCCTCACCCGCGTTGATGACGAGGTTCATCATCACCTGCCGCAGCTCGGTCGCGTCGCCGACGACCTCACAATCCGTCTCGAGATCGAGCTTGATGAGGGCGTCGCGCCCCACGCTCACCTCCAGGACCTGGACGATCTCTCGCACGAGGGCCGAGACGTCGACGGTCGAGTCTTTGAGGCGGCTGCGGCCCGAATAGGCGAGGAGCTGCCGGCACAGATCGGCCGCTCGCCGCGCCGCGAGCACGATGTCGGCCAGGTTCTCTTGCACGTCGGGCTGCGACGTCCGCGCCAGCGCGATCTCGGCGTTGCCCATGACGGTGACGAGGAGGTTGTTGAAGTCGTGGGCGATGCCGCCGGCCATCAGCCCCAGGCTGTCGAGCTTCTGCGCCTCGAGCATGTGGCGCTCGAGGCGCCGTTGGTCGGTCAGGTCCTCGATCGCGGCGGCGCTACCGATGACGTTACCGTCAGCGTCGCGACTGGCGACGCCGCGGAGGCGCACCGGGAAGGTGCTGCCGTCTTTGCGCACCATTTCGTACTCGACCTCGCACCGGCCGACGCGAAAGAACTCGGGGAGGACGACCTCGCGGGCGTAGGTGCGGCTCGCCTCGGTCAGGAACTCGGTCGACCGGCGCCCGATGACCTCGTCGCGGTCGTAGCCGAGCTTCTCGAGCCACATGTCGCTGACGTCGACGAGGCAGCCGTTGGTGTCGATGCTGTGGAGCATCGCGGGTGCTTCACGGAAGAGATCGCCCACGCGTGAGGGAGCCTATTACAACCGGCTCGGAAATCGTGACCGCATCGACTCAGGGCGCGAACGCGCCGATGCTCGGCGGCATCGCGTAGAAGGCGCCATCGCGATCGCCCGAGAGCTCGGGGATCGAGCCGTCGCGGCCGGGCTCCCCGACGCGAGGTGGTAGTCACCGGAGCCGGCGGCGACGAACTGCGGGTCCACGCCCGAGATACCGCCCTGCTCCGGGGTCGGCAGGCTGGGCGCCGACGAGCCTGGGTCGTCGTGGGCGTACCAGAGGTTGGTCTGGAAGACGAAGCTGTCGGGGTCGGTCCCGCCGCCGACGTTGACGTGGGCCCCGAGGGCGGCCGCGGTGTACCAGACGATGTTGTTGATGACGCGCCCGTTCGATGCGGGGGCGAAGGTGTAGCCGCCGCCCGACGATGTCTCCTGGAGGATTCGGAATGGCCAGCGGCCCGGATCGACGATCGTGTTGTTGGCGGCCAAGCAATCGACGCAGCCCACGAACGCGAGCGACGCGAAGCCGCCCTCGATGACGTTGGCCAGCACCTGGATGCGGCGGGCCTCGGCGTTTTCGCCCGATGGATCGAGCGGCGGCCTGAAGAACTCGAACCCGGTCGAGCCGCCGATGTTGACGGCTCGCTCACCGCCGTCGCGGAACGTATTGGCCGAGATGACGATGTCGGTGCTGCCGCCTTTGGTCTGCACTCCGTTGCCGGACATCTCCTCGAATGTGCTGAACGCGACGACGCCCCGGTGGCAACCGACGTGGTCGATGCCGCTGCCCGACATGCCGCCGCCGCAGCGGGCGAAGCTCGACCCGAGGACGAAGAAGTCGTTGACGCCGGAGAGCTTGAGGCAGTCGTTGTTGCCGCCGCTGCCGATGTCGTGGATGTCGACCCCGCGGAAGACGACGTAGCGCGTCGCGTCCTCGTTCGCGTAGTCGCCCCCGTCGTCGGTGTTGATGCCGTTCGCGGTGCCGCCCGAGATCTCGAGGTCGTGGATCACCAGGTAGCGCGCGCGGCTCAGGTGCAGGCCGTTGTCGCCGCCCTGGATGTGGGGCTTCTGTTCGTTGGGCGCGCCGCCGATCCAGATCGGCGCGCCGTCGCTCCCTGCGATGTCGGAGAGGTAGGCGCCGCCGGGGTACGTGCCGGCGTGCACGACGACGGCGGTCCCCGGGGTGGCGAGGTTGGCCGCGTGCTCGATCGACGCGAACGGGCTCGCCGCGCTGCCGTCACCGCTACCGTCGCTCCCGTTGGTCGCCACGTGGAGCTCGGCCGACGGCGTCAGCCCCGACTCGAACGTGGTGGGGTCGCCGCAGGGCAGGGGCCCGCTGCCGCCGCTCCCCGTCGACGCCGAGCCGGACCCCGAGGTCTGCCCGCTCCCGTTGCTCGCGTTGCTCCCGTTCTGCCCGGACCCGTTCGACGTGTCGCAGCACGGCGTCGTGGTCGAGGACGACCCGCCTCCGCCGTCTCCG
>CALKVR010001214.1 GCA_938004815.1 uncultured Polyangiaceae bacterium
CCCCTCCCGGAGCGCACCGTGGGCGAGCTCCGCTTGCGCGGGCCGTCGCTCATGCGCGGGTATTGGGCCGAGCCCGAGCTCACGCGCGAGGCCTTCGCCGGCGGCTGGCTCAAGACGGGCGACCTCGGTTACCTGGCCGGCGGGCGCGTGCACATCTGCGGTCGCTCGAAAGAGGTCATCATCGTCAACGGGCGCAACTACTACCCCCAAGACCTGGAGTGGGAGGCGAGCCGCGTCGACGGCGTGCGAAAGGGCAACGTGATCGCCTTCGGCACGCTGAAGCCCACCTATGATCGCGAGCGGGTCGTCCTGGCGCTCGAGACCGGTGTGCCGGCAGGTCCCGCGCGTGAGGCGCTGCGCGGCGACGTTCGCCGCGCCGTGCAACAGGGTATCGGCCTCACCGTCGACGACGTCGTCCCTGTCGACATCGGTGTGCTGCCCAAGACCTCGAGCGGCAAGCTGCAGCGCGCGAAGACGCGCGAGCTCTACGAGAACGGCGAGCTGCTCGAGCGTTCGTCCGCGCGCAAGGTCGACACCGTCGACGCGGTGCGCGAGGTGGTAAAGAGCCAGATCGGCTATTTCCGCCACGCGCTGCTGGGCGGGGCGCCGCCGAGCACCGGCCGCAAAGACTAGTCACGGCGCTATGGCACGCCGTACGGCGCTGTGGGCGAATGGTCGCCCCGTGTCCGCCGATTCACACCCGTGAGCGCGCGAATCGAGAGCGTTTTCGATAGCGTCGCGCCCTGGCGAATTCCGCCACGCGAAAGCCTCGTTTTGGGTCGTGCGTGCGTCGCCGATAGCAGCGAAAATAGGAGGCTGTCATGCTTGCCGCCTCCACCCCAGGGTCGCTAGCTCGATGACGAGGAAGGTGCCGCCCCGCATCCTCCTCGTCGACGGCGACGAAACGTTCTCCAAGTCGCTCGCGCGGGCGCTGAAGCCGCACGCCCTCTTGGTCGAGGCGTTATCGGATGGGCGCACCGCCATCGCTCGACTCACGAACGAGCGCTTCGACGTCGTCGTGATCGATCTGGACCTCAAGCCGCTCGGCGGCTGGCCGATCATCCAGTTTTGCTCGAGCCTGCCGAAGCCGCGGCCTGTCCTCCTCGCGTCGGGGACGTTCGATGTCCCCACCGCGGTCCGCGCGGTTCGCTGCGGCGTGGCCGACGTGGTCGCCAAGCCCTACACGGCCGAGAAGCTCATGCAACAGATCGACGAAGCGCTCGGGACGCGCGCCGCCGCCGACGAGGCAGCCGCGCCCCCCGAGTCCGTCTCGGACAGCGCCACCCAGATCCTGGGCGACAGCTCGACGATGCGCCGCGTTCGCGAGCAGATCCGAAACGCCGCGCGGTTTCCCGACCTCGGCGTGCTCATCGTCGGCGAGAGCGGCACCGGCAAGGAGCTCGTCGCCGAAGCCGTGCACGAGCTCACCAGCCCCGACCAGCCCTTCTCGACCGTGAGCTGCGCGTCGATCCCGGAGGCGCTGTTCGAGACCGAGCTGTTCGGCCACGAGACGACCTCGAGTACGGGCGCGCGAACCGAGCGCGCCGGTCTGTTCGAGACGGCAGGGCGGGGCACGCTCTTCCTCGCCGAGGTCGAGGCGGTGCCGCTGGCGCTCCGAGCCAAGCTCCTCCGCGCCCTCGAGACGCGGCGGTTCCGGCGCGTGGGCGCGGCGCGTGAGTCCGAGCTCCGCGCGAGAGTGGTCTGCGCGACGGCCCGAAGCTTCTCGGGCGAGCCCGACACGAGCGTCGACCCGTTCTTGCACCGCCTGGCGACGTTCACCATCGGCGTGCCGGCGCTGCGCGACCGCGCCGAAGACGTCGCCCTCCTGGCGAGCCACTTCGCCGAGCAGTTCGGCGCGCGCAACGACGCGCGAAAACGCGTCACCCAGGACGCCATCGAGGCCCTCTCGGCCTACGAGTGGCCGGGCAACGTGCGAGAGCTGCGCAGCGTCCTCGAGCACGCCCACGTTCGCGCCAAGGGCAGCACCATCGACATCGCCGAGGTCGCGGCCGCGATCGCGGATCGGCGCGCGACGCCTCGACGCGGCGATCTCGGCTCGGGGAACTACCAGCGACCGTTCGTGGGCCCGGCCCCCGACGCCGCCGACGTGCCCCCGGAGGGGCGCCGCCACTCGTCTTCTCTGCGTGAGCTCGAGCGCGACCTCGTCGTCGAGGCCTACCGGTTGACCGACAGCATCAGCGAGGCGGCCCGCCGGCTCGGGATTTCTCGGTCCACCCTCCGAGAAAAGCTCAAGAAATACGGCCTCCGCGGCGGCGGCGGCTCCCAGAATGGGTGATCAACCCCACCCGGGCCGGGCATCATCCGGTCGTGCGGTGGTGTGCGTTCCTCTTGCTCGCGGCGGGCGCGGCGGCCTTCTCGGGTTGCACGGTCGACGTGCTGTTCGGGTTCAAGGCCTGTGAGCAGGGCGGGGTCGAGCACGCGGCCGGGGCGATCTACACCGACACCGACGGCTGCCAGTGCACCTGCGGCACCGACGGCGCGTGCGTCAACCGGACGTGCGCCGGGACCGGCGGGGGCGGCGAGGGTGGTGGTGGTGGCTGCGACTACGAGGGCAACGTCCTCGCCGCGAACGACATGGTCGTCTCGCCGGACGGCTGCCTCACGTGCACCTGCATGCCCGACGGCACGGTGGTGTGCGTCGACCGGCCCTGCGGGCCTTGCGCCGAGGCCCCGCCGTTCTGCGAACAGCCGCTCTCGCCCTACTGTGTGGCCGAGGCCGTTTGCGATCTGAACGGCTGGGTGTGCGTCGAGACCTGTGAGTGCGAGACGGGGATGCCGCCCAACTGCGCGGCGCCGCCGACCGGCTGCTACTGGTCGGGCCCCTACTGCGATGAGGACGGTGCCTGGACGTGCGGCGATCTCATCTGCGACGGGTGCCAGTCGGCGCCCGACATGTGCCCCGACCCGATGATGCCCGGCTGCTGGACGGAGCCGTGGTGCGACGGCTTCAACTGGGAGTGCATCGTCGTCTGTGACGCCTGCATGATGGATCCGGTCCCGCCCGAGTGCTTCGCCACCCAGCAGGACTGCATGGCCTATCCGTACTGCGACCCCATCTACGGCTGGCAGTGCGCCGAAGACTGCGCCATGCCGGGCTGCGTCGGCGCCCCGCCCCTCTGCGACAGCATGGACCCGCAGTGCTTCGGCCAGCCCGTCTGCGTCCAGGGCGACTGGTACTGCGAGTTCGCCTGCGTCGAGTAGGCGCGACGCTGCGTACTCCCCCCTCGCGAAGCGAGGGGGCCGGGGGGTGAGAGAGCAGCACCTCCCTCATCCAGCACGACGGCGCTGCCTTTCTCTCCACCCTGCTCAGAGCGTCGCCGCTACCCGCCTCAGCGTCCCTGCCGGATCGCCCTCTCGCTCGATCGTCTCGTGGTGCGACACGATGATCCGAGCGAGCCCCGGCGTCTCGGCGAGCCGCTCGAGCTCGGCTCGGAACGCGGCCTTGTCCTTCAGGATGAAGAGGCGCGCGACGCGCGAGATCTTGGGGCCGCCGCTCGAGCCGGTGACGTGCTTCATCACGAGCCCGTGGACGCCGGTGAGGTGGGGCATGTTGAACAGCATGTCGTTGAACACGAGGGTGACGCGGTCGGATGACCGTACCGTCATGATACCCTCGGCGTCGGCGACACCGGCCAGGGGCTCCAGGCCGACCGCGGGGTCGGCCGGGTACCCGGCGTAGTCGCAGTCGACGGGTACGACCTTTTCGACCCTCGCTCGCGCGCCCTTGGGGCAGACCACGCGCAGGGCGGGGTACCGGGCCTTGAAGCGCGGCGCGTCGAGGCGGTGGTAGCCGTTGGGGACGACGAGAAAGCCAGGCTCACCGAAGGCCTCGATCGCCTTCATCGCGGGCTCCTCGAGCGCCATGGCGTTGTGGATGACCAACTTGCCGTCGCCGCGCTTGCCGATGGTCATGACGCGCTTCAGCGGCATGCCGGCCAGGCTGCCCTGCACGCGCCAGAGGTTGTCTTCGAGCTTCTCGATCGGATCGTGAGGGAGCACGCGCCATTCGGTGTCGGGCATCGCGCCGAGGATACCAGCGGCCCGGGGTGGGGGGGCCGGGCACGAGGTCGTACCCCATGCGTCTCTCCGGGTCGTCCGGCGGCCCCGCGGGGTTAAGCGCGGCGGCGGTTGGGCCGTCCTCCACCTCGTGGCGCTCCCTCGTCGTCTCACCGCCCTCGCCTCGTTCACGCTCGGCTCCGCTGCGGCGGTCGCCTCGGCCGACCCAGAGTTCTCGATGCACGTCGAGGCCGCTGCTGCCCACCCGGTGGGCGAAGAAAAGACCGCGCAGTTCGGCTGGGGCGGGACCGGCGCGCTCGTCCCCGAGATCGCCCTGCACGAGGTGTTCGGTCTGGAGCTCGCCGTCGGCGCGATGGTGATGAGCGATGGCGGCAACGAGCCGCGTGCGCCCGGCGTCGCCCCGACCGACGTGGGCGTCGCCGGCTTCTCGACGGTGGGGCCACGCGTGCGGCCCCTCGCGACCGTGGCGGCGCGCGACGGCATCTTCGACCTCGATGGCTTCTGGCTCGCGGCCGGCGTCGGCGCGGCGCTCACCGGTGACGCGATTCGACCCACCCTCCGTACCGCGCTCGGCTGGGACGCCATGAGCGAGGTCTTCAGCGCCGGTCCGTTCGTCGGTTTCCAGCAGGTGGTCGAGCCTGACGAGGCGAGCCTTCGCCCCGAAGACGCGCGGATCGCCGTCTTCGGCCTCTCGGGCACCTTCGCGCCCCCGACCCGTCATGCACCCGATCCGACGGAGCAGCCTAAGGACTCCGACGGCGACGGCATCCCGGACAAGACCGACGCGTGCGAGGACGAGCCCGAGGACAAGGACGGATGGGTAGACCTCGACGGTTGCCCCGACCTGGACAACGACAAGGACGGCCTGCCCGACAAGGCGGACCGCTGCCCCAACCAGGCCGAAGATCTCGATGGCAAGTACGACGACGACGGCTGCCCGGACGTCGACGACGACGGCGACGGCGTGCTCGAGGGCAAAGACCAGTGCCCCTACGAGAAAGAGGACGTCGACGGGTTCGAGGACGAGGACGGCTGCCCCGATCCCGA
>CALKVR010001215.1 GCA_938004815.1 uncultured Polyangiaceae bacterium
CCCGCCGATTCGAGCCGCCTTTCGCTCGTGCGGCGCCGCCCCGACTCCCATGGCGCGGGCCGTGCTTGGGGCACCAGCGACTTGCTCAGAAAGGGTCACCGCACATGAGCCACAACCAAGAGGTTCGGATCGCTTCTGGCGATGCGCTCGACGTCCGCGAGTTCAGCATCTCGGAGTCGATGTCCACGCTGTTCTCGGTGACCGTGACCGCGGTCTCCAAGAACCCCGACATCGATTTCGAGGGCGCGATCGGGCAAGAGGCGAGCTTCACGTTGCGCGCTCGCAGCCTGACGGGCGAGGCTCGCACCTGGCGCGGCGTGCTCAGTGAGCTGCACCAGGTGCGCACCGACGAGGACGGGCTCTCGACCTACCAGCTGCGCATCGAGCCCAGGCTGTGGCTCGCGTCGCAGCGGCGCAACAGCCGCATCTTCCAGACCAAGAGCGAGCTCGATATCGCGCGTCAGCTCCTGAGAGAGTGGGAGATCGAGACCGACGAGAAGATCACCGGTCGCTACAAGACCCGAAAGTACCGCGTTCAGTACGGCGAGACCGACTTCGCGTTCCTCGCACGGATGCTCGAAGAGGCGGGCATCACGTTCTACTTCACCGAAAAGGACGGCCGAACCGTCTGCGTGCTCTCCGACGCGCCGCAGAACAACGAGCAGCGGCCTCTGCCCATCGCTTACCACGACAAGCCCTCGAACGACGCCGGGGCAGAGCACGTCACCGCCGTCCGCGTCAGCCGTCTGGTGCGCCCCGGCAAGCTGACGCTGCGCGATCACGACTACCGGCGGCCGGCGGGCTTCGCCCTCGGAGCGAGCGCCACCAGAGGAGGTGTCGAAGAGCACCTCGAGAGCTTTCACTACGAGCCCGGTGCGTTCCTCTTCGAGGCGTCGGGCGGGCTCAGCACGCCGGTGGCCGACGACCGCGGCATGCACCGCACCGACGAGACCGAAGGCGCGGAGCTGGCGAAGCGGCGCCTGGCCGCGAGCCGCGCCGATGCGGCCACCGTCAGCTTTCGAACCAACGTGGTCGACCTCGCCCCCGGCTCGGTCGTTCGAATCCTGAATCATCCGCAGCGCGAGGTCGCCGACGACAAGAAGCTCCTCGTCATCGGCTCGCGCATCGAGGGCACCCACGACAAGCCGATCGTGCACGCGTGCGAGACGCTCGCCGCCGCCGCCCCCTACCACCCGCCGCTCCGGCAGCCGAAGCCCAAGGCGGGCGGCGTCGAGAGCGCCACCGTGGTGGGCCCCGGGATCGAAGAGATCCACACCGACGAGTTCGGGCGGGTCCGCGTGCAGTTCCATTGGGACCGCGAGGGCGACCGCGACGAGAACAGCTCGTGCTGGATCCACGTGAGCCAGACTTGGGGTGGGGCCGGCTTCGGCGGCACCAACCTGCCGCGCGTCGGGCAAGAGGTCATCGTCGACTTCCTCGGCGGCGACCCCGACCGGCCGGTGATCACGGGCCGCGTCTACACGAACCTGCAAAAGACGCCCTATCCGCTCCCGGCGAACAAGACGCGGAGCGGGTGGCGCAGCAACTCGTCGCCGTCGTACGGCGGCTACAACGAGATCATGTTCGAGGACAAGGCGGGCGGTGAGCTCGTGCACATGCGCGCGCAGCGGAACATGACGACGCAGGTCAACAACGACCAGATGTCGTCGGTCGGCAACAATCGCAGCACCTCGGTCTCCAAGCACGAGACGGTGACCGTCGGCGGCAACAAGAACAGCAGCACCCAGGGGTCGAACACGTCGATGACGGGCGCCGACTTCATGCAGTCGGTGCTAGGCATGTTCACGTCGCTCGCGAGCGCCGATCGGATGCTCCACACCGAGGGCAGCTCGTCTTCGCAAGCGCAAACGCACAGCATCTCGAGCGACCAGGGCACGACGCTGACCGTCGGGAGCTCGATGATCCACATCGGGCCCGACTCGATCGTCATCCAGACGCCCAAGCTGCTGCTCAACCCGGGTGAGACCACGGCCGCGAGCGCAGCACTGGGCGGCGCGACCAAGAAGGCGAGCTGACCATGAAGATCGCGACGGCTACGTTCATCGGCGTGTCGGGCGTGCCGGACACGACCATCGATCTCGGCGACGCCCGGTCGGGTGTGCCCCACGGGCTCGTGGTGGTGTCGGGCCCCGGCGGCTCGGGCAAGACCCGGACGATCGAGGCCTTGATCGCGGCCAAAGAGGCGATCCGCCCGTACGGGCCGATGGCCACCGGCGCGCCGTGGATACGCTCGGGGAGCGCGGCCAAGATCCGCGTGACGTTCCACCTCGACGAGGCCGAACGCGAGTTCGCCGGGACGAACGAGGCGTTGCACGAGGCCGAGGTCGTGCTGTACCCCGATCGCGTCGTCGCCGAGGCCAGCGACGGCCTGCGCGCCGTGCTCGGTCGCTACGCGCACAACCCCGCCTGCGGCAAGGTCGACTACTTTCCGGCCGACCGCAGGCTCCCCGTCTTTCCCCCTTTCGCGGGCCTCGGCAGCGGCGAGCAACGCCTGGCGCGGCTGGGTAAGGACCAGCGCAAGTACGGCTTCGTGATGACGCTCCTCCGCGACATCGAGCACGACCGCGCCCGCCGCGACCGGTTCGCGACCACTCTCGCCGCGCTCTCCGCCACGTGCAGCTACGTGACCGACGCATCGGGCGCGGCCGTACCTCGCTGCTTCTCGAGCCGCGGCGGCGACACCGTGACGGTGGCCCAGCTCTCGCACGCCGAGACCGACGCCGTGATCTTCGCCGCCTCGGCGGCCGCGCTCTGCCTCGACCACTCGGTCGTCTTCGTGGATCGCCCCGATCTGCACCACGAGGACGTCGAGTCGTTCGTCCAGGGTCTGACGGCGCTCGGCAAGAACAACCAGCTCTGGCTGACCGGCAGCCCCCGTCTCGCCGCCGCAGCACGCGGCGCCCACGTCGTGACGCTCAAGACCCCCGCCCCGCCCCGCGGCGCGCAAGTGCTCGCGCTCAAGACGGCCTGATCGACCAGGGAGCAGCTGATGATCCGAACCAACTACGGCGCGGGCGCGGTCGCGCTCGCCGTCCTGGGCGGCTGCGCGCCGTTCGACCCGACGGACGACACCGACGACGCCCGCAAGGTCGTCGCCGAGCTCACCTCGGCCCAGAAGCAGCCGCGCTACGCGAAGATCCGCGAGGCCGCGCGCGCCCACGGCGTTCCGCTCAATGGCTACCTGTTCGCCGGCATCGCCAACGACGAGACCGGACTCGCGATGTGCTGGTCCGAGGCCACCTGGGCCTGCAAGGGCCCTGCGTCGCCCGATTGCGGCGGGGGCGGGATCATCGCCGGCGCCGCCGACGGCCCGTGCTCGCAGCAGCAGGGGGGGCTCGGCATGTTTCAGTTCGACGCCGGCACCTACGGCCAGACGCTCGCCAAGTACGGCAGCGGCGTGCTCACCGTCGACGGGCAGCTGGCCAGCGCGGTCGACTACGTCGTCGACATGGTGAAGATCTCGGACTACACGACGAACGCCGAGACCGACGAGAAGGCGCTCGCGTGGATCAACGCCTTCGACGCCCACGACCCGGCGCTGCGCGACCAATGGATCAAGACGGTCGTGCGCTACTACAACGGCTGCCAGCCCCATTGGAGCTGCTGGGGGCCCCGGTACCAGACCTACTCCGAGGGGCTCGCGCTCGCGATCGACGAGCCGGGCGGGCTCGCGTTCTGGGCCGCGGGCGGCGCGGCGGCGACGGCGCCCGAGGGCGCCCAAGCGTTCGTCTACCCCAACCAGCAGCACTACGTGCACGCCGACGGCGCCGGCAACATCCGCCACCATTTTTGGGACGGCGGCCAGCAGGCGATCGTCAGCGACACGTGGGGGACGGGCACCGCCGGCAAGCCGGTCGCGTTCGTGCACGGCACGTCGCAACACGTGTTCGCGCGCGGCGCCGACGGCTCGCTCCCCCATTGGTTCTGGGA
>CALKVR010001216.1 GCA_938004815.1 uncultured Polyangiaceae bacterium
CGAGTCGGGCGCTGGCGCAGGCTCGATCACCTCATCCGTGCAGCCGGCGACCAGCGCCAGCGCGATCGCCCATTCGGGCGCGGGTCTCGACGGCGTCACCGCAGGATGCTCTCCATCTTCTTGCCCCTGGCGAGCTCGTCGACCAGCTTGTCCATGTAGCGAATCTTCTGCATCAGCGGGTCGGTGATGTCCTCGACGCGGATGCCGCAGACGACGCCGGTGATGAGGCCGGCGTTCGGGTTGAGCCGCGGCGCGCCCGCGAAGAACCCCTCGAGGTCGACCCGCTCGTGGATGACCCGCTCCAGCGATGCGCCCCGGTAGCCGGTCAGCCAGCCGAGCACCTCGTCGAGCTCGGCCTTCGTCCGACCCTTGCTCTCGACCTTCTGGACGTAGAGCGGATAGACGCTCGCGAACGAGATCCCGAAGACGCGGTGCCTCGTCACGGGAGCGACCTTCTTGGCGGCGACCTTCTTGGTGGCGACCTTCTTGGCGGCGACCTTCTTGGAGGCAGGCTTCTTCTGGGGCAGAGCCATGGGCGGCTCAACCGGTACTACAGGCGCGGGGCGGCTCCGTCAAAAGCAGCCTTCGGGAACGCGGTCAGGCCTGCTAGCAAGGACGGGTGACCCTCCCGCTTCTCCGGACCTCGTGCGACGAGCGCCTGTCGCACAACGTCACGTGGTCGCGGCATCGCGGCGCGGCCTACGCGACGATCATCCTGAAGGCTACGTTCGCGCTCCGTGATCGGCGCGCGGCGTTGGTCGTGGAGCCGCAGGCGGTTCGCTGGTGCGATCTCGCGCGCCCGAGCGGCGCCCTCGAGCGCGCCGACGAGTCGGCGCCGTTCTCCGGCGGCGGCGCGGTCCTCGTCCACGGGTTTCTCTACGCGCGCGGGGCGGCCAAGAACGAGCCGGCGGTCGCGCAGATTTCGGTCACGAGCGAGAAAGGGTCCGTCGACAAGCTGATCGGGTCGGAGAAAAACGGGCGCATCCCGCTCGCCTGGGAGCAGGCCCTGCTCACCCACGACAACCCGGTCGGCACCGACGACCCGGTCCTGATCGATCCGCGCGATCTCGCGCGCACGATCGGGTGCGGCCCGATCGCGCCCGGTTGGCCATCACGCGCGCACTTTCTCTCCGCGCCTATCGGCGTGAACAGCCAGGTCCTCGAGGTGCCCGAGCGGTTCGATCCGCGGTTCTTCAACCCGGCTCCGTCCGACCAACAATGCGCCCCCTTCCAGGGCAACGAGCGGGTCCTCCTGCGCAACGTCGTCCCGAACGCGCCCGAGGTGCGCACGTGGCTGCCGTCGGTGCGGATCGCGTCGCGGCTCGGCATCAACGGCGCACCCGCGCGCATCGGGTTCTTCCTCGACACCCTGACGATCGACGCCGAGGCTTCGCTCGTTCACGCGATCTGGCGGGCCGTCCTGCCGGTGCAGCCGGGCACGGCAGAGATCGCGGTGGAGGCGATGCTGCAAGGCCAGCTGGAGCAGCCCGTGGCCGTGCCGGTGGCCGAGCCGCCGCCGTCGCTCCCGCCGGTGACGGTCCCGGTCCCCGTCGAGCCCGAGCCCCCCAAGCAGCCGCAGCGGGTCCTCCCGACCGAGCCTCGAGAGCTCACTCGGCTCGACGACCCGAGGCAAGAGGTCGAGGCGCGCATCGCGGCGGGCGGGTCGCTCGAGAACCTCGATCTCGAGGGAGCGGATCTTCACGGCCTCGATCTGTCGGAGCAGTCTCTCGCCGGCGAACCTGCGGCGCGCGAACCTGTGGGCGGCATCCTTCGTCGCCGCCGATCTCGCCGGCGCTGCGCTCGACGACGCCGACCTCGAGTCGGCGAACCTGACCAGGGCCAAGGCCCAAAAGGCGACGTTCGCTCGCGCCAGCCTCGTTCGCGCGACGCTCGTCAAGGCGCGGCTCGATGGGGCCGTCCTCGACGACGCCGACCTGACCGAGTGCGACGCGACCGGAGCCGCGCTGCTCGAGGCGAAGCTGCGCCGGGTGAAGGCGAACCGAGTGAAGCTCGAGGGAGCTTTGCTGCTCAACGCGGACCTCACGCAAGGCTGGCTCGACTTCGCGACGCTCGCCCGCTGCTCGATGGACGAAGCGACGTTCGACGGCGCGAGCCTCACCGACGTGGACATGACCAAGTCGGTGGCCGATCAAGCGAGCTTCGCCGGTGCCCGCCTGGCCCGCGCGAAGCTCGCGCAGGTGCGATTCACCTCCGCGGTCCTCACGGGCGCCGACCTCGGCTCGACCAACCTCGAGGGGGCCGACCTGACGAACGCGCGCCTCGAAGACGCCATCCTCAGCCTCGCGATCTGCAGAAACGCCAAGCTCGGCGGCGCCGATCTCACCGGGGCCACGCTCCACCAGACCGACCTCGCCGGCGCCGATCTCACCGGCGCGCGGCTCGAGCGCGTCGATCGGTCGACCGCGAACTTCGAAGGGGCGAAGCTGGATGCCGTGAACCGGTGAGGCGGCTATGGGGTCGCCCGGCTCTCACGCGGCAGCACGCGTGAGTCACACCTCGTCAATCGACACGGTGCGCAGGTAATAGTCGGCGTCCAAACGCTTGGTGATGACAGCGGGGTCGTCGACGCGCATCCGAATGGGATATTGACCAGCGCTGGCCGGCCGCCAAGTGTGTGACCAGAGCGCCCAGGTGCCGGTGGTCGCAGGGGTGGGGCAAACACTCACTCGGCTCCAATCACCGTCGCCGAATCGAACGGAGAGCGCATCGGTGACCGCGCCGCCGCCCCAGAGGATGCCGACGACGCGGTAGAGCAGCCCCGTAGGGGTGCGCCACTTCTCGATACGAACGGGCATGGCCGCCTGATCGATCGCCGCGGGCAGGTATTGCGACGCGAGCGCGGGGACGCCGTTCTGGTGGGTGCGGGACGCGAACTCCTGCATCTGCGCGGTGGCGGGCTCGCTCTCGTCGACGAGCGCGATGCGGTCGACCCACTTGATGCAACTGCAGCCGTACCACCCTGGAACGAGCAGCCTGAGCGGTGCGCCGTGATCGGGCGGGAGAGGCGCCCCGTTCATCTCGCTGGCGAGGAAAGCCCCGGCGAGCTCTTCGAACGTGAACACCCAGCTCGCGCCGGGCTTGGAGTGGCCGTTCTCGGACGGAACCGAGTGCCCGTCGAAGCCAGAGACGAGCACGCGCGTGGCCTCGGGGCGAACGGCGATCATTCCGAGGACGTCGGCCATTCGGACGCCGCCCCAGCTCGCGGCGCTGAGGAGACCGAAGCTCCCGCCTCTGCCGTTGCCCGAGCATTCCATCAGGTGCACGCCGCGAGGCCCGGCGAGGGGGAGCAGATCGCCGAGCGCGAGCTCCGTCGGCCCGTCGACGAGCCCGCTCACCGCGACCCGCCACGGAGCGCTCGGATCGAGGAGGTCGGGGTAGCGCGTACGGATGTAGAACTGCTCGTTCGGTGTCACGAGCGTCTCGGGCGTCAGCGTCGATAGATCGGTGTAGAGCCGACCGTCCCAGCCGACGTTGAATGGAACGCCGAGGTCGATGTCGCCGTCGTCGACGAAGCCCAGGACGGCGAGCCGCTCGCCGCCCGCGAACGGGTCCGGCGCCTCGCACCCGATGCCGCCCCCGCCCGCACCCACCCCGTCGGTCGGGTCGGCGTCGTCACCGCACGCGAGCAAGAACCCGCCGGCGGCGGCAGCGCTCGCAAGAAAC
>CALKVR010001217.1 GCA_938004815.1 uncultured Polyangiaceae bacterium
AGGCGCCAGCGGTGGGCGCGAGCTGGTGAAGATGGGCGGCGCCGCCTCGTCGGCAGGACCGGCGACCGGCTCGTCGGACGGCGCCGACGGGCGCGGGGGCGGCACGTAGGCGCTCGTCGACTCGTCGCCGAATTGGTCTGGATCGAGCCGTCCAAACGTCGGCTCGTCGTCGCTCAGATCGATGGTCGCGAGCGGCTGCTCGTGCCCGACCGGCCCCGAGGGCCGCTCGCCTGCCTCGACGTCGGCGAGCGAGGCATCGTCGAGCGGAGCGTCGTGGAGCGAGACCGTGGACGCCTCTTCTACCGGCGCCGCGATGATCGTTCGGTCTTCTTCCAGGTCGAGCTCGTCGACTTCTTCGTAAGAAGGTTGTCGTGGAGCCTGTGGCGCAGACGGCCGCGGCGGCGGCGGCCGCGGAGGAGCGGCCGGCGCGGGCGGTGCCGGCCGGGGCGCCGAGCGCGGTGGCTCGGCCGGCATGTCGTCGTCGTCGTCATAATCTGGCGGTGGCGCCGAGTAGACGCGCGTCGGCGAGTCCTCGACGGGACGATGCGCGGTCTCTTCGTCTTCTACCCCTACGTCGGCCTCGGCGTAGAGGGCGTCATCGCCATCGCCGAAGACGCCCTCGCTCGCCTCCTCGCCGTACGAGACGCCGGGCGAGCTACCGGGGAGCGGCGTGGGCGGCGTCGGCGTCCGGCGGGGATGCCCCGCCGCGCCGAGGAGCGACGGCTCTGGATTGTTGACGACGGTCGCCCCCGGATCGAAGCCGCCGGGCGCCGGCTCGGGCGCCTTGACCGCATCGTCGAAGAGCATGTCGAGGAGCGCATCGCCCTCGTCGGCCGTCGGGATGGCGTCGCGCGCCGCCCCAGCACGGTTGGAGAACATGCCCGGCATGGCGGGCGAGCCGCCAGGCGGCGTCGGACGGTCCTTTTCGTTGTCGCTCACCGCGTCCCCATGCCGAGCTGGCGTCGGAGCTCCAAGTACCCAGGTGAGAGCACGAACCTGAGGAGGCTCATGGCGCGATCGCTCTCACGGATCGCGCCCGCGAGCTGATGTCGCGGCAAATTCAAGATGTCGGCGATGACGTGTGAGACGTCGCCGGCCGCGAGGGCGGCCATGCGATCGACGCTCCGGCGCGCGATGCCGGCCCAGACGCGCGGGTCCTGCCCCGACTGGGCGACCTCGACCGCGACAGACTGAGCGGCCTTGCGCACCTTGCGCGAGATCTCTTTGTGCACCGCGCGCGAGATCTCGGGGTAGACGGCGTAGCCCGGGTTCTGCATCGGGGCGCCGACCTCGTTGCAGACAGCGATGACGACGCTGGCGATCGCGGCGTCGTCTCGGCGCCGCAGCGACGAGATGCCCCGCCGCAGCGCGAAGACCTCTCGTGCGATGGCGGAGCGCGCGCCCGGATCGAGCGGGACCGGCACCTCGGCCCCGACGACGAGGGCGGGGCCGTCGCCGACCACGACGCCCTGGACGCCGCGAGGAATCGTCCCCCCCACGTAGAGCTCGAACTCGACGTCGAAGCCGAGGGCGCCCATCCACTCTGCCACCGCCAAGCGGAGCGGCGGCCCGCCCTTGGCGTCGACGCGGTTCTTGCGCCCGACCTGGAGCGACTCGAGCGACGGCCCGAGGGCGAGGGTGACCGTCTCGGCGATCTGGGTGAAGAGCCGGGGGACAGGGCCGGTGTCCTGCGGATCGGCGATATCGCCGAGGGCGCGCGCGTCGAGCACCTGCTGCGGTCGCGAGAGGATCTTTTGGTCGAGCGCGGCGAGCTCGTCGGAGAGACCGCGATCGGGCTTGCCGAGGGCGATGAGGACACCGAGGGTGGCCTGGCGCAGCGAGAGGTCGCCCTGCGCCGCCGCGATCCGCGCCAGGAGCGAGACGCGCTCGACGTCGCAAGGGTCGTCTTGGAGCGACTCGACGAGGCGCTGCTTGCCACGCGCGAGGAGGCTCGTGCGGAAGGCGTCGTCGAAGGGCGTCTGGAGGATCAGCTCGAGGCCCTCGGGGTCGTCCGGCGTCTCGTCGAGGAGCTTTTTCACCGCCGCGCGCGCGGAGGTGGGCTCCTTGATCTTGTCGCGCCAGATCGCCATCGCGAGCCGTGCGGCCTCGACGCGCCCCTCGGCCTCCGTGCGCTCGCTCATCAGCTGCTCGAGCATGCCCGTCGCTTCGTTCCACGCGCCGGTGCGCGCCGCCGCGCGCGCGAGGCGTTCGCGGACCGGCATGGTCGTCAGCCCCTCTCGGTGGAGCGCGACGAGCACCTCGAGCGCCTTCTCGGGTTGGTTGAGCTTGTTCTCGTAGAGATCGCAGGCGGTGACGCCGGAGACGAGGCGCTCTTGCTTGGGGGCGTCCTTGTTCTGGGAGAGCCGCGCCATGAGCGGCGCAGCGCCGGCGAAGTCGCCCTTCTGAATGCAGATGGTGCCGGCGAGAGCGAGCGCGCCCACGTGATCCGGCTCGAGCATGGTCACGTTGTCGAGGGCGGCGAGGGCGCCGTCGGCGTCGCCCTTTTTCTGGAGCACGCGAGCGCGCTCCCAGAACAGCTTGGCGATCTCGGACTCTTCTTCGGCGACCTCGAGGCGGCGCTCGATCAGGCTGAGCAGCCGGTCGTTCTCGTTGCGACCGCGCACGCGGCGGAACAGCTTGTCGAACGCGCGCGCCGAGCGCGGGTCGCGGGTGAACGCGCGGTCGAGCGCGATCTCGGCGTCTTCGTGGGCGTCCGTCTTCTCGAGGAGGACCATGCCCGCCTCCTCCCAGAACCGCGCGCCGCGCGCGTCGTCTTTGCAGAGCGCGCCGAGCTGAGCGGACGCGAGCGCGATGTCGACCGGCTGATCGAGCGCCACCGCCGCCGCGCGCACACCCTCCCACCCCCCGATATCGTCGGGTCGGGCATCGACGACGCTCTTGAACGCCTCGAGCGCCGCCTGGGCGTTGCCGTTCGCGAGATCGCTGTAACCGGAGAGGACGAGGGCGTCGGTGAACGCGTCTGACCCGAGCGCCTCGCCGAGCCCTTGGAGCGCGGCGGCGCGGCGGCGAGGGTCGGAGCCCGGGAGCGCCATCTCCAGGTTGGCGAGGCGGCCGGGGGCGTGGGCGGCATCGAGCGGAGCGGGCACGCCGCCGGCCAGCATCGACACGGTGACCGCCGAGGCGAGGAGAGACTCTCGCGTGGCGTCGGCGGACAAGTCGGCGAGCAGCGACCTTGCGAAGATCTCACCCTCGCGATCCTGAGCGAGCATGGCGGACGCGAGCCACTCGAGCGCGACATGGGTCGCGGGCTCGATCTCGGCCCAGCTGCGGGCGAGCGCGGCAGTGCCCGCGACGTCGCCACCCCAGTCGCGGGTCGCGCGGAAGCGCTCTGCGCGAGAGACCACGGCCGCGTCGCCGCCGCGCGCCTCGAGCGCGTCGAGGGCTTGGCTCACCGCATCGGGGTCACCCGCGGGCTCGAAGACGAGCCGGCCGAGCGCGGCGGCGACGAGGCGATCGTCGGCCGCATCCTCGGCGCGCTCGGCCAGCGCCAGCGCCTGGAGCGCGGCGTCGACGTCGCCGCCCTGATCGAGCCACGCGACCTCGAGACCGAACCGCTCGAGCGCCTCACGCGGTCCGTCACCGAGCGCGGCGCGCTTGCCATCGAGCGTGTCGGTGTCGAGACCGCGCCGCGCCCAAGTGAGCAGCGCGTTCGCGGCACCGGGGACGACGTCGCGCGCGGCCGCGATCTCGGCGACGGCCGAATTTCGGTCGCCCGCGCGCCAGTAATAGAGGCCCGCCTCGAACCGAAGCCCCGCTGCGAGATCGGCGTCGTCGGCGAGCTCGGCGCACTTCGACAAGACCTGCGCCGCCGCGGCGGGCTCGCCCGCGACCTCGGCGAGGCAAACCGCGACGACGACGTCTCCCGGGCTCGCTTCGTGGAGCGCCGCGAGCCGCGTGCGCGCCCCGGCCGGGTCGCCGGCCGTGATCGCGCGGAGCGCTGCGACGAGCGACAGCCCCCGGGCGAGCGCCGGATCGCTCTCGGCAGCGGCGAGCGCGTCCATCGCCTCGGGCGAGCGCCGCCCACCGTCGGCAGCGAGGCCGACGGCGCACGCGGCGAGCATCCGCCCGAGCCAAGGCGCGCGCGCGAAGGCGCCGAGGCCCTCGGTCTGCGCGAGCTGACCGAACGCCTCTTCGGCGGCGGGCACGTCGCCCCGGAGCAGACGCGCGCGACCGAGCTCGAACCAGAGCCCGGGGAGCTCGTGCGGCTCGGCGCCGGCGGCGAGCAGCTGCTCGGTCGAGGCCTCGAACCAACCGCCGTCGGAGACGACCGCGGCGAACATCCGCGAGAGACGCAGCGCGACCGGCGGCTCGAGCCCATGCTGGGCGGCGCGCTCGAGCGCGGTCTGAGCCGCCTGCGGATCCCGGACGAGGCATGCCCACACGTACGCGGCGAGGACGAACGCCCGCGCCTTGGCGCCGTCGGTGACGAAGCTGGTCGCGCAACCCTCGAGCGCGCCCGCGAGCGCCGCCGGGTCTTGACCGTCGACGAGGAGATCGATCTCGATCGCGCGGGCCGGGATGGCCTCTGGATCGGCCGCGAGCGCGTGCCGGAGCGCGTCGAGGGCAGCCGTACGGTCGTTGACGAGCGCGGCCGACTCGGCCACGCGCAGCCAGAGCGAGGCGGCGTGCGGCCCCTCGGGGGCGTGGGCCAGCTCTTCGCGCGCGAGGGCGGCGCTCGACTCGAGATCACCCTGCGCCTCGAGGACCCCCAGGCGGGCCCGCGCGATCACGCTGCTCTCGGGCAGGCGCCGGGCCGCGAGCGAGAGGAGCGCGCCGGCAGCGTCGATGTCACCGAGACGGCGGCGGATCTCGGCCGCGCGCATCCACGTCTCGGCGGCGAACGCCGCGCTCCGCATGTGGCGCGGCACGCCGATCTCTTCGCCGCGAGCCGGGTCGTCGAGCACCTCGGCCACGAGCTCGGCCTGGCCCTCGAGCGCGCGGGCCAGCGCGTCGAGGTCGGCGGCGCTCTGCGCGACGCGCTCGAGATCGACGCGGGTCTGGAACCGCGCGCGACCCTCGAGCGCGGCGGCCGCGTCCAGGTACTCGTAGGCCCGCTGCGTCTGGCCGATCTTGGCCGAGAGCTCGGCGAGCTGGATGTAGAGCAGCGCTTTGTACGTGCCGTCGCCGACGAGCGGCAGCCGCGCCTCGATCGCGCGCATGACGCCGGCCGAGTCTCCCGACTCTTGCGCCAGCATCTCGAGCTCGAGCCAGGCCCCGAGCTCGTCGGGGTTCTCGGCCACCGCCTCTTCGAGCCGCTGCCGCGCCTCGTCGCGGTTCTTGTCGTGCTCGAGCGCGACCACCGCGAGATCACGCATCGCGCGCGCGCGCTCCTCGGCCGTCGGCGCGTTCTTGGCCATGGCGTCCAGGAGCTTCGCCAGGTTCTTGAACGATCGCCGCCGAGAGAGCACGCGAACGAGCGCCTCGAGAGGCTCGCGAAAATCGGCGTCGGCGTTGTAGGCCGCGAGGTAGTCGCGCGCCGCCAGGGGCTCCTCGCCGCGCGCCTCGTGCAGGACGCCCAGCTCGTGGAGAAGCACAGCCTGAGCAGGCTTCTCTGCGGTCGCGTTGATCTCCCCCTGAAGCTTGCCGATCAGCGCCGCGTCATGGCCGCTCTGCTCGCCCTGGGTGTCTGCCGTCATCTGTCGAGAAGGTCTCCTCGGGGGGTCGTGGGGGAGAGTAGCCAGGCGTCCAGCCCGACGTAAAGGTGAAGCCCACCGAATTTCGGTGGGGTGGAGCGGGCGCGCTCGCCGGCTAGAATCGGCCACCGCCATGGCGCTCGAGCTCTACTATTGGCCCGGGATACAGGGACGCGGCGAGCTGATCCGGCTCGCGCTGGAAGACTCGGGCACGCCCTACCGCGACGTCGCCCGTGAGCCAGAGTCGAAGGGCGGCGGCGTCCGCGCCATGATGAAGCTGATGGCCGAGCACCGTGACCCGGCCCCGTTCGCGCCCCCGTTCGTCAAGAAGGGCAAGCTCGTGGTCGCGCAGACCGCCAACATCCTCGCCTGGCTGGGGCCCTCGATCGGCCTCGTGCCGAAGCCCGAAGCGAAACGCCTGGCCGCTCACCAGCTCCAGCTCACGATCGCCGACTTCGCCAGCGAGGTCCACGACACCCACCACCCGATCGCGACCGGTCTCTACTACGAGGACCAGAAGCCCGCCGCCAAGCAGCGCGCGAAGCACTTCACCGCCGAGCGAATGCCGAAGTACCTCGGCTACCTCGAGCGCGTCCTCGACGCGAACGGCGGCAAGGTCCTGGTCGGCAAGAGCGTCACCTACGTCGACCTCTCGGTGTTTCAGATCCTCGCCGGGCTCGACTACGCGTTCCCGAACGCCATGAAGAAGCTGGCCCCGAAGGTGAAGCGGCTCCGCGCGCTGGCGGGGCGGGTCGCCGAGCGCCCGCGCCTGGCCACGTACCTCGCCTCGCCGCGCCGCGTTCCGTTCAACGAATCGGGGCTCTTTCGCAGGTACCCCGAGCTCGACCCAGGGTGACCAGCGACAATACCTAGTGACCTGGAACAGAAGTTCCAGGACACCGGGAACATCGGTGTCACGTTGCTCAACGGGCTCCAAAGCGCGAAAAACTTCGCGCGACCTCGCCTAGACGGTCGTCGAAGTTTGAAGCGAACTTCGGAGCCGGGACACTAGCCCGCGAGCTTGTCGAGCTTCTCGTTGACCTTCGTCTCGATGGTGCCCTTCATCGCGCGAAGCAAGAACGGCAGATCGATCTCGACGCGCACCGACGTCGGCGCGACGCTGATGGTCCCCGTGGTGCCCTTGGCCATGCCGCTCGGCGCGTCGAACTTGATGCGGTCGCCGTCCCACCGCCAGGCGATGCCCAGCTTCTCTTTCATCGAATCGGCGAGCGCCGCAGCGCGCTCTTTGGCCGCATCGGTGCCGAGGGCGTGGGTGCGAGAGATGTCGATCGTAGCCATCTCTACGCTCTACTCGATGCGACGGAAGACGTAAAACCCACGTGGCGAGTCGACCGGGCCCCCGACCTCACCGACGCCGAGCGAGAACAAGACCGCCTCGGCGGGCGCCTCGAGCACGCTCTGCTGGATCGATCCGGCGTTCTCGAACCCCGAGTCGGCCCGCTCGAGCGCTCCCGCAAAATCTTTCTTCGCTTGTTCGGCGATCGAGGTCGCGAGCTTCGTCGCGTCTTCTTTCGAGCGCGCGTCGGCCGGCGCGCTCTGCGCGCCGCGGTACCAGATCAGCGCGACGCCGAAGATCACTTGTCGCGGCGCGCCCGATGCGAGCGGAGCCGCGTCGCCCTGCGCAGAGGCCGCGGGCTCGCCGGAGGAGGGGGCCGCGTCGTCGGCAGCGCGAGCCGGGTCTGCGCCGCCAACCGGAGACGCCGAGCCGCCGGCCGGCGCTTCGGAGACGACCGCCGGCGCGGTGACGGGTGGCGCCGACGCTGCCGACGTCGTTCGCCCGCGCACCACCACGTAAGCCGCCGCGCCCATCACGAAGAGGGCGAAAACGATGGCGAGCGAACGTGTCATCGGAGCGACATCGCGGTTACCACACTTTCGCGGTTGCCTCCTGCGAAGCATGTTACCTTCTGACCTCGGCCGATTTCATCGCGGCCTTCTCAGCAAACATGGTCAAGGTCGAGTGCCACGGGTGCTCCGCGCCCTACCAGGTCGACGAGCGACGCATTCCGCCTGCCGGGCTGAAGATGCGCTGCCCCAAGTGCGGCGCGAGCCTCCTCGTACAACGCCCCGGAGCAGAGGGCGGGGCCGCGCCTCCGCCCGGGCCGCCCGCCGCCCCTCCGCCGCGGCAAGCTGCGCCGGCGCCCGACTTCGGCGGCGTCGACCTCCCCGCGCCGGCCGCCCCCAGGCCGATGGCTCCGCCACGCGCCGCACCTCCTCCCCCACCCGCTCGCGGCGGTGGCGGCGGCGGGGGCGGCTTCGGCGAGATCGATCTCATGGTCGACCTCCCGAACCCCGACGCCGGTGGTGACGCAGGCGAGGTCGGGTTGCCAGTCGTGCCGGGCGGCTTCGGCGCTCACGCGCCCGACCCGGGCGGCATCGATCTGCCGGCCGCACGCAGCGGCGGTGCCGCGCCCGGCGGGGGCGGTGGGTTCGGGGTTCTCGACTTCGGCGGTGAAGCAGACATCGGCGGCGTCGATCTGCCGGCGACGCGCGGCGGGCCGCCGCCGGCGCCGTTCGGTGGTCCTCCGGCTCCTGCGCCGTTCGGTGAGGT
>CALKVR010001218.1 GCA_938004815.1 uncultured Polyangiaceae bacterium
TCGTCGGCAGCGTCAGATGTGTATAAGAGACAGTATCAAGACTGCGCGAAGAGCCTGAAGATGCACTGCGGCGGCAAAGACGGCGAGCGCGGCGGGCTCTGCGGGTACGCGCTCGACACCGCGCGCACCGAAGCGGCGCGCGAGAAGACGCCGGACGCGTGCTGCTACAACGTCCCCGCTATCCAGTAACTGGACCGGCCCGAAACGCGGCGAGGAGCTCGCGCGCCCCTCGTGGCGGAGAGGTCGTCCCCGCCTCGACCGCGGCTTCGACCGCCGAGAGGGCGGGCGAGACGCCCGCGTGCTCGCGAAAAGCCTGCTCGAGACCCGAACGGATCAGGCTCCAGAGCCAGCGCTTGGCCTGCTCGCGGCGGAGCGCGGCGAGCTCGCCGCTGCCTTCGATCGCGCGGCGGTGAGCCTCGACCGCCGACCACAGGTCGGCCACGCCTGCTCCCGTGAGCGCGCTCACGGCGAAGACGGTAGGCTCCCAGCCCGAGAAGCGCCGCCGCTGATACTGGAGCGCCGCTTTGATATCGCGCATGGCACGCTTGGCGCGCGACACGTTGTCGCCGTCGGCCTTGTTGACGGCGACGATGTCGACGAGCTCCATCACGCCGCGCTTGAGGCCCTGGAGCTCGTCTCCCGCGCCCGGCAGCGCCAGCAGCAAGAAGCAGTCGACCATGTCGGCGACGGCGGCTTCGCTCTGCCCGACGCCCACCGTCTCCACGAGCACCACGTCGAAGCCGAACGCCTCGCAGACCAGCATCGCCTCGCGCGTGCGGCCGGCGACACCGCCGAGCTCGCCGCCCGCGGGCGACGGTCGCACGAACGCCCGCGGCTCCACCGCGAGTTGCGGCATGCGCGTCTTGTCGCCCAGGATGCTCCCTCCGGTCGTGGCGCTCGATGGATCGACCGCCAGCACCGCGACCGTCTTGCCGGCCTCGACGAGGTACATCCCGAGCGCCTCGATGAAGGTGCTCTTGCCGACGCCGGGCACCCCGCTGATGCCGACCCTGACGGCCCCGCCGGTGCGGGGCGAGAGGCGCGCGACAAGCTCTTCTGCCTGCGCGCGGTCGTCGTCGCGACGGCTCTCGACGAGGGTGATCGCACGAGCCAAGACGCCGCGGTCGCGAGCGAGGATGCCACGCGCGGACGCGTCGACGTCGAGCCGCTCGAGCACGTCAGGCGCCCCGCGCGAGGATGGCGTCGACGAGCTCGCGCGCCGCGTCGGGGATGACGGTACCCGGCCCGAACACCAGGGCCGCGCCGAGCTCGCGCAGGGTGGGCACGTCCTCGGGCGGGACGACGCCGCCGACCACGATGACCACGTCGCCCCGACCGAGACGCTCGAGCTCGGCGCGGAGCGCGGGCACCAGCGTGAGGTGGCCGGCGGCGAGCGAGCTCACGCCTACGACGTGCACGTCGTTGTCGACGGCTTGGCGCGCCGTCTCCTCGGGTGTCTGAAAGAGTGGCCCGATGTCGACGTCGAAGCCGAGGTCCGAGAGCGCGGTGGCGATGACCTTCTGGCCGCGGTCGTGACCGTCTTGCCCCATCTTGGCGAGCAGGATGCGCGGGCGCCGGCCCTCTCTCTCGACGACGCGCGCGACCCCGTCGCGAACCGCGCGCACCGTCGCGTCGTCTTTCAGCTCGGCGCTGTACACACCGGCGATCGTACGCACCTGGGCCTGGTGTCGCCCGAATACTTTCTCCAGCGCCGCGCACATCTCGCCCACGCTCGCGCGCGCGCGAGCCGCCTTGACGGTGAGATCGAGCAGGTTGCCGTCGCCTCGCTCGGCCGCGGCCGTCAGGTCGGCGAGCCGGGACGCAGCCATCGCCTCGTCGCGGTCGCGGCGAAGCTCGGCGAGCCGCTCGATCTGGCTGCGCCGGACCTTGGCGTTGTCGACCCTGAGGACCGGCGGGAGCACGTCGTCCGCGGCGCGGTACGCGTTGACGCCGACGATCACCTGGCGGCCCGAGTCGATGCGCGCCTGTGTGCGCGCCGCCGCCTCTTCGATGCGCATCTTGGGCACGCCAGCCTCGATGGCGGCGACCATCCCGCCGAGCTCGTCGATTTCGCGCAGGTGCGCCCGCGCGCGCTCGCAGAGATCATGCGTGAGCCGCTCGACGTACCAGCTGCCGCCCCACGGGTCCACGGGCCGAACCGTGCCCGTCTCGTGCTGGAGCACGAGCTGCGTGTTGCGCGCGATGCGCGCCGAGTAGTCGGTGGGGAGCGCGAGCGCCTCGTCGAGCGAGTTGGTGTGGAGCGACTGGGTGTGGCCCGCGGTGGCGGCCATCGCCTCGACGCACGTGCGCACCACGTTGGAGTAGACGTCCTGCGCCGTGAGCGACCAGCCCGACGTCTGGCAGTGCGTGCGCAGCGCGAGCGACTTCGGGTCCTGGGGCGAGAAGCGTTGCATGACCTCGGACCAGAGCAGGCGGGCGGCGCGGAGCTTCGCGACCTCCATGAAGTAGCTCATCCCGATCGCGAAGAAGAACGACAGCCGAGGCGCGAACGCGTCGACGGGGAGCCCTGCCGCCACGCCCGTCTTCACGTACTCGAGGCCGTCGGCGATCGTGTAGGCGAGCTCGAGGTCGGCCGTCGCCCCAGCCTCGTGCATGTGGTAGCCCGAGATCGAAATCGAGTTGAACTTCGGCATGCGCTCCGAAGTGAACGCGAAGATGTCGGCGACGATCTTCATCGAGGGCGCGGGCGGATAGATGTACGTGTTCCGCACCATGAACTCTTTCAGGATGTCGTTCTGGATGGTGCCGGTGAGCTTCGCGGGCGGTACGCCCTGCTCTTCGGCCGCGACGATGTAGAGCGCCATGATCGGCAGCACCGCGCCGTTCATCGTCATCGAGACGCTCATGCGGTCGAGCGGGATGTCGCGAAACAGGACCCTCATGTCGAGGATCGAGTCGATGGCGACCCCCGCCATGCCGACGTCCCCCACGACGCGCGGGTGATCCGAGTCGTACCCGCGGTGCGTCGCCAGATCGAAGGCGATGGACAGGCCCTTCTGCCCGGCCGCGAGGTTGCGCCGATAGAACGCGTTCGACTCTTCGGCGGTCGAGAAGCCGGCGTACTGCCGGACCGTCCACGGTCGCTCCACGTACATCGTCGGGTAGGGCCCGCGCACGAACGGCGCGACGCCGGGCATCGCGCCGCTCGTGTGCGATACATCGGCGAGATCGGCGGGCCCGTAGACCTCTCGAATCGGGATGCCCTCCGGCGCAGTCCTCGCTGGCGTGACCGCGGGGCCGGGCACCTCGGCCAAGGGGATATCGTCGAACGCGACGCCGGCGAGCGAGGCGCGCTTCACGACGCACCCCCGACCAAGCGATCGAGCACTGCGTTCAGCACCGCCGGTGCATCGCAGCCGAGGTGGATGGCGTGCCCGAGCCCGGCGGCCCGGAGATCGGCCTCGAGCGCGCCCGGCTTTCCAGCGAGGACGATAGGGGCCGCGCTGGCGCTGGCGAGGGCTTGGGTCCGCGTGACGGCTTCAGCCGTGTACGTCTCGTCGGTGCCGCAGAGCACGAACACGCCGCCGACCGGCGGCGAGGCGAGCGCCGCGTCGAGCGAGCTGCTCGAGACGGTGAAGCCGCCCGCTTCGAAGAAGCGCCTCGCGAAGTCCTCTCGCGGGCGCCATGTTCCCTCGGCGCCCAGCAGCACGAGCCGCGCCTCGGGGGGCTTGCCCGCTCGCGCGAGCGAGGCCGCGCGGCCGCGCACCCGCTCGAACACCTCGGCGGGGCGAATGGGCGCGAGGCCTCGCCCGGCCGGCTCGGGGG
>CALKVR010001219.1 GCA_938004815.1 uncultured Polyangiaceae bacterium
GGCGAGGGCGAGGACGACACCTCGGACGCCGATGCCGGCGCCGATTCCGACGGCGACCACGACGGCGATCCAAGGAACCGCCGCATGCAGCCCGACCGAAGCCGCGGCGGTGGATGGGGGGTCACCGACGTCGCGGTCGTGCTGCTCGCGCTCGGCGTTTTCAGCCTGAGCGCCGTCGGCTACGTCGTGCTGCTTCGCTGACGCCCACCCGCTCAGCTCTTTGCTGATCGTCTCTTTTTCTTCTTGGGCTTCTCTGCCGGCTCGGCGTCGACGGCCGCTTCCTGGTCGGCCTCGGCCTCGGCCTTCGCCGCGTCGTCCTCTTCACGCTTCTTGCGCGCGTCGGCCGTCGCCTGGCCGAGCCTGCGCGCCGAGAGCGCGCCAGCAGCGACGATGAACGCCGCCCCCACGAAGCTCATCGCCCACGCCGGAAGCTCGACCCCCGCGCCGGCCGTCCGCGCGGCTGTGGTGACCTTGTCGGCGGCGGCCCCGCGGATGCGGCGGTTGCCGACGACGGTCGTGGGCAGGCCCGATATCTGAAGCGAGTCGAAGAGCTTCTTGTCGGCCTCGACCTTCGCCTTGGTCTCGGGCGACGTGAGGCACTTGCGAAACTCGAGCTCGTCGACGTCGGCGATGAGGACGCCGAGCTTGACCACCCCCTCGTAGCTGAGCTGGTCGGTCGGGACGGTGTAGAGGGTCTCGGTGATGCGATCGCGCTGCGGCTCGGGCGTGCACATGTACGCGAGCGCAGCCGGCATCGCGCCCTTGTGCCCGTCGAGCGGGACCATGAACCGGTGAAACGCGACGTCGTCGCGCGCCTTGATGTCCTTGAGCGTCGGGTACAGCTGCCGGCAGTACGGGCACTCGAAATCGGTGAACGACAGCACCGTGAGCTTGCCCGGCTGCTGGAGCTGCTGCAGCTCGGGCGGCAGCGGCTCGGTGTCGGGGAACTCGGCCCAGACGAAGGGCAGCGCCGTGCAGAGCGCGCCGGCCGCGGCCCAGGGAAACGTGACCTTGGTCGCGAGAGACGGCCCGAGGAGCTCCTCGGCGTCGGCGTCGGTCCTGACCCGGACCGCGATCGCGATCGCACCGATGGCCGCGACGATGGCAGCGCCGTCGACCACCATGCAATAGGCGCAGAACGTGTCGATCTTGGCCTGGGCGTAGATGAGCCCCGCCGCCCCCAGGGCCCCTAGGCCCGTGAGCCCGGCGAGGATACGCACCATCCACCGGCCGCTCAGGAACAGCGTCAGCGCGAGGAGGCCCGCGAAGATCGGCAGCGCCACCGCCGGCAGGGTGGCGTTGGGGATGTAGTCGTGGATCTTCTCGGCGATCTCTTGCCCGACGTCGCTCGAGCGCACCTTGAAGCAGGCCGAGTCGGTGCCGCAGAACGTCGCGTCGGCGAGGTTGCGGTAGTCGATGACGAGCGCGGCGCAGGCGAGCACCGCCGCACAGAGCGCAGCACGAACGAGGAGGAGCCACCGCGACGGTGCCATGGGGCACAACGCGCATAGCACGACCTCGGGGACGTGGTAGAGGCCAAGGCTTCATGTCCGCTCCCAGGCCCCCGCGCCGCGCCGAGGTCGTCGACCTCCTCTCCACGTTTCAGCGCGCCCTGCACACCTCGGAGATCGCGTCGAGGCTGGGGGTCGAACAGCGTCATTCGGGCGCGCTCGGGCGGGTGCTCGACGATCTGGTGGCCGACGGGACGGTCGTGGCTTTGGCCGGCCATCGGTTTCGCTTAGGGAAAAACGAACGCTCCCGCGGCGGCTCCAAGGAGCTCGAGGGCTACATCAGCGTGCACCCGCGCGGCTTCGGCTTCGTCGCGCCCCTCGGTGACGAAGAGGACGTGTTCGTCCCCGCCGAGTCGATGGCCGGCGCCCTCCACGGCGATCGTGTCCGCATCCGCGTCGTGGCCCAGACCGCACGCGGGACCGAGGGCGCCGTCACCGAGATCGTCGAACGGCGCTCCCCCAAGGTCGCGGGGACGCTGCGGCGCCGCGGCAAGAGCGCGTGGCTCGAGCCCGACGACACACGGGTCCGGGGCCCGATCGTCCTCGGGAAATTGGAGGAGGGTCGCGAGGGCCAGCTCGCGGTGGTCGAGATCGTCCGCTTTCCCGAGAGCCCCGACGAGAACCCCGAGGGCAAGCTCGTGCTCATCCTGGGCGAGCCCGGCGAGCCCGACGCCGAGGTGCGCAAGATCATCATCTTGCACGGCGTCGACGAGGAGCACCCCTCGGCCGCGGTCCGCGAGGCCGAGAGCTTCGGTGGTGAGGTCGATCCGGCCGCGCTCCAGGGCCGCGAAGACCTGACCCACCTGCCGCTCCCCACCATCGATCCGGCCGACGCGCGCGATCATGACGACGCCGTCTGGGCCATCGCCCTGCCAGAGGGCGGCTACCGCGTGTGGGTCGCGATCGCCGACGTCTCGCACTACGTCGCGCCCGGCACTGCCCTCGACGACGCCGCGCGCGATCGCGGCTGCTCCATCTACCTGCCCGACCGCGCGATCCCGATGCTGCCGCGGGCCCTCTCGGCCGATCTCTGCTCGCTCGTGCCCGACAAGATCCGCCTGTGCCAGGGGGTGGAGGTCGAGCTCGACGCGACCGGCAGCACGGTGCGCGCCCGGCTCTTCGAGGGGTTCATGAAGTCGCGGGCCAAGCTGACGTACGAGGGCGTCGCGCGCGTGCTCGGCCTCACCACCGAGGGCCCCAAGCAGCCCGCCGCCGAAGAGATGGTGGGCGATCTGCGCCTCTTGCGTGAGATCTCGAACCTGCTGCGCGCCAAGCGGATGCGGCGGGGGGCGCTCGATCTCGAGGTGCCCGAGGCGCGGGTCGCGGTCGACGTCGAGTCGCGTCTGCCCACCGCGATCGAGCGGCGCGCGCGCGACCCGGGCGTGGCCAAGGCGTACCAGATCGTCGAGGACCTCATGCTCCTCGCCAACGAAACGGTCGCCGGCATCCTCGTCGAGAAGGGCGTGCCGACCGTGTTCCGGAACCACGCCGCGCCCGATCCGGAGAAGATGGCGCGCTTCGCATCGCTCTGCATGCGGCTCGGCGTCGCGTTCGAGGCCGAGGACGCCGAAGACCCGAAGAAGCTCGCCGCGTTCGCGAAGAAGCTCCGCTCGCACCCGCAGCGCGCGATCCTCGACACGCTCCTCGTCCGCTCGCTCAAGCAAGCAGTCTACGACGTCACCAACGTCGGCCACTTCGGCCTCGCGTCCAAGGCGTATGTCCATTTCACCTCGCCCATCCGGCGCTACCCCGATTTGTTGATCCATCGCGCCGTGCGCGCGGTGATCCGCGGGCAGTCGATCCCGCGCGACGACGAGGCGCGAGAGCAGCTGCGCGAGAGCGCCGTCACCGCGTCCGAGCGCGAGCGGCGCGCGATGCGCGTCGAGCGTGAGGTCGTCGATCTCTACCGGGCCGTGTTCATGCGCGATTGCGTCGGCGATCTCTACGCCGGCACCGTCATGGCCATCATTCAATCGGGCGTATTCGTAGCGATCGACGATCCGTTCGTGGAGATCTTGGTCCGCTCCGAGGCGCTCGGCGACGACGCCTACGAGGCCGACGAGGACGCGCTCGCGATGATCGGCACGCGGTCGGGCGATCGCATCGAGCTCGGCTCGACGATGATGGTCCAGGTCGAGGACGCGTCGATCGCGAAGCGGACGGTCACGGGTCGGCGCGTGCGGGCACCGGAGCACGACGAGCCGGCCCACAGCGCGGAGAGGCGGCGCAAGGGGCGCGCGTCGAAGAAGCAGAAGAGCTCACGGCAGAGCGGGGC
>CALKVR010001220.1 GCA_938004815.1 uncultured Polyangiaceae bacterium
CGTCATCGTCATCAAGACGCCCAGCCACGGATAGCCGACCCACTCGTACAGGCGAGAAGCCCCGATCTCGCGAAGGGGCCGCCGCATCGCGAGCAGGATGGTCATCGCCACGAAGACGCCCAGGATCACGCGGCGCTTCAGGGGGTGGGCGACGAGCCTGCGGACGAGCCACAGATAGATGACGGCGTGGCAGATGGCCGAGCCCAATCCGATCATCAGAGAAAACGACATGGTCGGGGACCGCTCCAGCGGGTCGTTGGAGCTTAGCGCGCCAGCGGCGTATCGTCGCACGCGGTGCGGTCTCAAGTCGTGCCCCTGTTCATCGCGCGCCTCGCCGATCTCGGGATCGACGTCGAGCCCGTGATTCACGAGCTCGGGCTGCCGCCAGAGGTCATGGGCATGCGTGAGATCGACGTTCCGCTCGCCGTCATCCATGCCGTCTCGGACCGAGCGGAGGCGCTCACCGGTGATCCGATGTTCGGCCTGCACGTCGTCTCGTGGCTGCCGCGCGGTGCGTACGGCTTGCTGGAGTTCATCGTCCGGAGCGCGCGCGACGTGCGGGAGGCGGCGACGAGACTGGTTCGCTACAACGCGATGCTCAACGACATGGCGACGCTCTCGTTCGCCGACGACGGCACCGAGGGGGTGATGACCCACGGGATCAGGGGCGAGCCGCTCGCGGTCGGGCGTCACGTCAACGAGCTCGTGATTGGAATGATGGTGCGCGTCTTGCGCGAGTCGATGGCCGACCCCCGCTGGTCGCCGCGCCGCGTCTGGTTCGCGCACCCGGCGCCCGCCGACCCGGCGCCGATCACGGCATGGTTCGGGACGGAGATCAGCTTCGGTCACGGCCACAACGAGCTCGCGGTCGCGAGCGAGGCGCTCGCGCAGCCGCTTCGGAGCGCCGATTCGGCGCTGCTTGCGGTGCTCGACGAGCAGGCGATGCGGCTCCTCGCCGCCGGCACGGGTGGACTCGACGATCTCTGGCTCAAGCTACGCGAGACGATCCGTCTGGCGCTTCGAGACGGTGCTCCGAGCCTCGATGACGTCGCGCACACGATGGGCACCACCCCGCGGACTCTCCAGCGACGGCTCGAAGAGCGCGCCACGACGTTCTCTGCCGTCATCGACGAGATCCGGCGCGACCTCGCGACGATGTACGTCGAGGGGGGCGCGCTCGGTGACGTCGAGATCGCCTTCCTGCTCGGATATGGCGAGCGGCGTGCATTCGTTCGTGCGTTCAAGCGCTGGACGGGTGCGACACCGGCGGCCTTTCGGCTCAGGGTAGGGGCTCGCCCCTGAGCCGTCGGCTACGCGCGGCGTGGATCGGTCGATCCGGACCGATCGCGCCACCGTGTCGCGTCCGGCCACCTGCGACCCGAGATCGTGCGACATCGGCGCAGAATGCGCCCGGCTCGACCAAGGCACGCAGGTTGCCGAGAGGCGCCGCATGCGAAAGATCGCCGTACGTGCCCTCCTCATCCCGCTGTCCGTCCTCTTCGGCTGCGCTCCCGCCAGCGACCTCGACGACGCCTCGAGCGGCGACGTGGAGGCGTCCGAGAGCGCCCTCTCGTCATGCGTCGCGCCCAGCGACCACTGGAGCTTCTGGGCCGACTGCGCCGAGGACGTCGGGCTCGGCCCGGGCGCGGCCGTTCACGCCTTCGCGCCCGGCGAGGTGGTCGGTGTCTACGGCTCCTGCCTGGGCTTCGCCGGCCAGTCGATCCGCCTCGAGGGGAGCTCGGGCCGGACGATGTACAGCCACGTCGACACCTCGTTGAAGGTCGGGGACGTCCTCGCCCCGGGCGACTACATCGGAACGGTCTTCAGCGGGGCGGGGCAGGTCTTCTGTGCCGAGGACTGGAGCTCGTGCGGCATCGGCAAGACCGCGGCGCGGCCGATGCTCTGCTGGAGCGGGCCGCACTTGCACCGCGAGGGAGCCTGCTGCGGCACGGAGCCGGTCGGCACGCTGCTTCGCAACCAGCACAGCGATCGCTGCGCGGAGATCGCCTCGTACTCGGTCGCGAACGGCGGAGCCGCCGTCCAGTGGGGCTGCCACGGCGAGGCGAACCAGCGATGGCAATACGTCGACGCGGGGGGCGGCTTCTACGAGCTGCGCAACGCCCACAGCGGCAAGTGCCTGGAGGTGTACGGTTGGGACCAAAATGACGCTGCCGCCATCGTCCAGTGGGACTGCCACGGCGGCGCCAACCAGCGCTGGCAATGGGTCGATGTCGGCGGAGGGTTTCACGAGCTCGTGAACCAGCACAGCGGCAAGTGCCTCGAGACCTACGGTTGGTCCACCGGCGACGCCGCCGCGCTCTCGCAGTGGACGTGCTTCGGCGGGGCCAACCAGCGGTGGCGAGACGAGCCATGATCCGGGCGAGAGAGGGGGCTCCTTGCGGAGCCCCCTCTCTCGCCTCATTGAACCGTCATGTGACGGTGAGCCGGCGTGACGAGGTTCTCCAAGATGGGGTTACACCTCTTGCAGCCGACGTTGCCGCACGGCCCCGCGCCGTGGCGCTGGTTGCGCAAGGCGCGCGCCCGCTTGGCACGCAGCTTCACACGCTTGCTCTTGGTGTTTTGTCCGGCGAGCTTCCAAGCCTCGTACTTGGCCTTTTGCGCCGCTTTGCGCGCGCGCTTCTTGGCCCTCCGACGCTTCTTCGCTTCGGACTTCGCCCTTTTACTCATGGCCGCCACCCACTGCCGCATCGAGGAACGTGCGGAGCGGGCGGCCGGGGGCCGAACCTGCGGCTACCAGATCGTGCTGGCGTGCGGCCCCGAGCCGCCCGCGAACGGGCCCTGCTCGATGGAGCGCGTGACGTCTCTTCCGCGCGTGAAACGTCACGCGCAGGCGGCGCTGGTCTTCTTCATGACGGCCTCCGGGCCGAACGGTCGTCCACCGGGCGACCAGTCGCTCCTCTGACGGCTCATGTGACGTTTCCTGACGAGGGCTGCCCCCCCGCGATCGATCCTGCTAAGAGCCGGCCCATGGCCGTACGCCCTCTCCGCGCGTCGCTCGCGCTCCTGCTCGCCTCGGTTCCGGTCGGGCTCGTCGCTTGCGGCGACACCGGCTCGCAGACGAGCGACGCGACGCAGACCGTGTACGTCGATCTGGGCGACTTCGTGTCCGGCGACGCCGACATCGACCGCTGGATCCAGATCCGGCGCGGGCTCGACGACGAGTTCGATCAGATCTGTGGCGACACCTTCTGCGGCGGCGACTACTCGAACATCTACTCGCTCGGCTTCACGTGCTCGGTTTCCAGCAAGCAGGGGCGGATGCGCGAGTGCGTGTGGCCCTTCGCCGCGAGCCAAGAGCTCGTCGACGGAGCCACTGGTGCGATCGCGAGCTCGGTGGCCTCGTTCGTGTGCCGGATGCGCCCATCCAGCACCGTCCGCCACTTCTTGCCTGCCTTCGGCGATGGCGACTTCCTCGAGGCCCAGCTGCCCGGGCTCGAGGGGACGGTGTACGAGCAGCTGTTCGACTGCTTCGAGCCTCCGTTCGATGCCGATCCCCTCCCGGAGCCGACCGAGGGGCCCTACGCAGACGCCGCCGACCTCCTCGCCGACGAGGACGTCGGGCCCTGGTACGCGATGGTGAGCGGGCTCCGCCAGAGCTTCGACGACGCGTGCGGCGACTCTTTCTGCGAGGGCGAGTACACCAACATCACGCCGATTCGCTTCCGTTGCAGCATGCACACCGAGACGGGGCGGCTCGATACGTGCGCGTGGGTGTTCGCCGCGAGCCAGAACGAGCGAAGCAAGAAGGGCTTCCACACCGTCGAGCAGGCTAGCTACGTCTGCACGTTCCCCGTCGACGCGACCCCGGGCGAGCTGGCCGCCGCGCTCGATCCCGACGCCTCCGGGCCCAGCCCGCTCGATCGGCCGCTGCCGGGGTCGGCGGCGACGCTCAACGAGCGCCTCATCGACTGCCTCTGACCTCGCGCGTCTGGCCTGTGCGTCTCGCCGCTCGGCACGCGTGGGCTCTGCAGGTCGACCCAGGCGAGCCTTGGGCATACCATCGCGGTGTGCGCCTGCTGGCCCTCCCGTTCATCGCGCTCGCAGCGGCGTGCATCGGTGAGCCGCTCTACGTGGGCGGGGCAGGGG
>CALKVR010001221.1 GCA_938004815.1 uncultured Polyangiaceae bacterium
CGTCGGTGCGGAACGCGGACGGCAGCGGGTACGCGGGCGCGGCGAGGATGTCGTCGAGCGATTTGAATGACGTGAGCGTCATCCACAGGTACGGCACCACCCACAGCGCCGCGACCAGCACGAGAAAGACCGCGCGCGCGGTGCCGCGGGCGAGCGACGGACGATCGATGTCGATCACGCGCGCGCTCTCCGGGCCTGGGAGACGCCGAGCGCCCACAGGTTGAGGAGGGTCAACACCACGAGGACACCGAAGAACACGACCACGAGCGCGCTCGCGCGACCCACCCGCAGGTTCATGAAGACCTCTTCGTAGATCGCGTAGACGAACAGCGTCGTCGATCGTACCGGACCGCCCTGCGTCATCACGCGGATGACGTCGAAGGCCTGGAAGCTCATGATGAGGCTCGTCGTGGCGACGAACGCGGTCGTGGGCCGGAGCGCGGGCCAGGTCACGTAGCGAAAACGCGCGAGCGGGCCGGCCCCGTCTAGCGCGGCCGCCTCGTGGAGGCTCCGCGGGATCGACTGCAACCCGGCGAGGAACACGACCATCGCGTAGCCGGTGATCTTCCACACCGTGACGCCGGCGATCGACCACAGCGCGGCGTCGGGGTTGCCGAGCCAGCTGGTCGTGGGCAAGGCGAGGCCGCGGAGCGATCGCGTGAGGAGCCCCGCGTCAGCGTCGAGGATCCACATCCAGAGGAGCGCGACCGCGACCCACGAGACGACGTACGCGCTGAAGATCGCGCCTCGCAAGAGCTCGTAGAGGCGCCCCGGGCGGTTCAACGAGATGGCGAGCAAGAGGCCAAGGCCCACGCTGAAGACGACGACGACGGCGCCGAACCCGAGCGTCCGGCTGAACGCCCCCCAGAGCGCCCCGCTCTGGGAGAGCTCGCGGTAGTTCTCGAGCCCGACGTAGCGCCGCGGCGTCAACAGATCCCACGCGTGCACGCTCTCGTACGCGGCCGCAAAGAGCGGGTAGACGAAGAACAGCGCCAAGACGAGGACGGTGGGCGCCACCATCAGGTACGGGTGCATCGCGGCGCGCGGCCGCATCCCCGGCGTCACCGTGCCCTCTCGATGGCGGCGCGGGCGGCGTCGAGGATCTCGCGCGCGTCGCGCCGCTCGAGCACCGCCGATTCGAGGCGAGCCTGCACGACTTCACGCTGCACCCGAAAGAGCTCGCGGTGCCACGGCCAGGGCATGACGTTCGCGAGCTGGTCGACCGCGACGCGATCGTTCGGCTTCTTTTCGTAGTAGCCGGCTTGCTCGAGGAGCGTGATCCCGGCGCGTGTCACGGGGATGTAGCCCGTCTTGGTCGCGAACTCGTTCGACCGATCGGGGCGGCTCATGAACGCCAAGAAATGCCCGGCCGCCTCGTGCCAGGCCGGCGGGCCGCCCTTGGGCACGACGAACATCGTGCCCCCCGTCGGGACGGCAGCGCGCTCGAGGCGGGGGAGCGGCGCGCACACGACGGGGAACTTGGCGTTGTCCTCGAGGTAGCGAACGAACGCGGTCGACGTCCAGATGGTGGCGACGCGGCCCGCGAGGAACTCGGCGTTCTGGACCTGCCACGCGTTGTAGTCGCGGCCCGGCGGCGGCCGCATGAGGCGCCGCTCGTAGACGAGCTCTTGGAGGAACGCGAGGGCGCGCACCCCCGCGTCGCCACCGAGGGTGAACGCGCCCGACGCGTCGACGAGCGAGCCGCCCGCCTGCCCGAGCATCGCCACCCAGAACCACCAATCGACGGGGACCGAGAAGCCCCAGCGGCGGCTCGCCTCGTCGCCCTTTTGAGCGGCGGCCGCGAAGCTCACGAGATCGTCCCACGTGGCCGCGGGCTCGCGGCCGATCTCGCGGAGGACGTCGCCGTTGTAGTACGCGATCGGAGTCGACCGGTTGAACGGCACGCCGTAGAGACGATCGGGTGCGCCGTTCGTGAACGCGCCCGCCTGCGCGAGCGGCTCGACGAAGCCGAGATCGCCGCCCAGGCCCGGCAAGCCGTCGAGCGGCTCGAGCACGTCGGCCGAGACGAGGTAGGGCATGACCTCGGCGATGACGTGCGTTACCGCGGGGGCGCGCCCGGCGTGCAGCGACGTGCGCAGCTTGGCGAGGAGCTCGAAGTAGTCGCCCTGGTAGACCGGCGACAGGCGATGCGCGGGAAACTCGGCGTTGAACGCGGCGACGAGGGCGAGGAGCGCCTCGCGGTTCTTGCCGCCGTAGCTGAACCAGAGCGGCACGCCGCCGTCGCCGCCCGCGCAGCCGAGCAGGCCCGCCGCCCCCGCCGCGAGGAGCGCGCGGCGCTTCACCGCCGAGCCTCGAGCCGCGCTTCGCTCTTGGCGTCGAACCATCCGATGCGCTCGGTGTCGACGATCACGCGCACGCGCTCGCAGAGCGTGGGGTCGAAGAAGCCGCCCACCTTGGCGCGGACGCCGAGCTTCGCGTCGCCGGAGCCGGGGCCGTCGGCGTGCACGACCGTCTCGGCGCCGAGCGGCTCGGTCGCGGTCACGTCCGCGACGAAGCTCAGACCGCTCGCGGGCTCGGGCTCGTCGGCGGCCCGGATCGTCACGTGCTCGGGGCGGATCGCGAGCACGACGTCGTCGGGGAGCGTGACGCCACGTGGGCCCACGACCTCGACCCCGCCGGCGAGGCGCACGCCGTCACCGGCGCGCGAGCCGCGCCAGAGGTTCACGGGCGGCGTGCCCATGAAGCCCGCCACGAAGAGCGACTCGGGCTGCTCGTAGATCGAGCGCGCTGGGCCCTCTTGCAAGACGCGCCCGGCGCGCATGACCGCGATGCGGTGCCCGATCGTCATCGCCTCGACCTGGTCGTGGGTCACGTAGATCGCGCTCGCGTCGAGGCGGCGGAGCGTCTGCGCGATCTCGACGCGGAGGGTGGTGCGCAGCGCTGCGTCGAGGTTCGAGAGCGGCTCGTCGAAGAGAAAGAGCTTGGGCTTGCGCACGAGGGCTCGGCCCATCGCGACGCGCTGGCGCTCGCCACCCGAGAGCTCACCGGGCAGGCGCTCGAGCAGCGCGCCCAGACCGAGGACCTTGGCCACGTCGCGCACCCGCTCGTCGCGGTCGGCGCGAGAGGCGCCGCGCATCTTGAGGGGAAAACCGATGTTCTCGGCCACCGTCATGTGGGGGTAGAGCGCGTAGCCCTGAAACACCATCGCCACGTCGCGGTCCTGCGGCGCGACGCGCCCCAGATCGCGCCCGTCGAGCACGATCGTGCCGGCGTCGGGGTCATCGAGGCCTGCGATGAGGCGCAGGATGGTGGACTTGCCGCAACCCGACGGCCCGACCAAAACGAGGATCTCGCCGGGAGCGAGCGAGAGATCGACGCCGTCGACGGCAGACGACGTCGCGCCGGGAAAGCGCCGCGACAGACCGCGGAGCTCGAGCTTCGACGTCACGTGCGGAGCACCACGAGCCCGGGGATCGAGCTCGCTTGCTCGAGCAGCCGCGGGCTCGGACCGACGGCCACCGGCAGGTGCGCGCGCCGGAGAAAGTACGCGTCACCCGCGCTGTCGCCGAACCCCGCGAGGACGGGCCGGCCGGGGCGCGCGCGCTCGATCGCGCTCACCTTGCCCTCGCCGTAGGGCAACCCGGGCGGCGCCAGGCGCGGGAGCAGCTTGCCAGCGCGCGACACCTCGGGGGCGGCCGCGAGGACCTGCTCTGGCTTGATGCCGAGCAGGTGAACGCCCGCGTTCACGATCGAGATCGGCGAGGCCGAGCAGATCACCACCTCGACCGAAGCCTCTTCGGCCCAGGTCAGGATGTTGCGAACGGGGCCGAGGATGCGCGACTCGAGCTCTTCACGCCGAACGACGTCGCGCGCGAAGTCGTCCATCTCTTCGGCCGAGAAGCCTGCGAAGGCCCAGGCCATCATCGCGAACGCGCGGCCGTCCTCGTAGGCACCCTCGGCGAACGCGTCGAGCAGACGCTCGGCCAGCATGTTGGCGTCGCCCGAGCTCGGGATGCCGAGCCCACGCGCCTCGGCCGCGAGCGACTCGCGCACCTCGTCGCGGAACATGCGCCGCGCGAGCGCAGCCGTGAACACGTCGAAGCCGACGTCGCCCGACCAGAGCGTGCCGTCGGCGTCGAAGATGAGCATCGGGCGAGCGAGCTCGCGCCGGACCCGGTCGAGGAGCACGCGGAGCTCGGCTGCATCCACCTCCGGAAGCTCGGGGACATCCACGACCGGGAGCATCGCAAAGGCTCGCGGCTCTCGTCGAGCCCTTCTGGGCGTGGTACGAGCCTGTGACGAGCCCGAGACAGTGTCATGAAACCCAGCGACGCCAAGCTCTACGTGCACGGTTTGGGGCATTTTCACCCCGAGAACGAGATCGACAACCCGTTCCTGGAGTCGCTCGATATCGGCACGAACGACGCCTGGATCGTGAGCCGGGTAGGCATCAAGAACCGCCGGACGGTGCTGCCGCTCGACTACATCCGCACCACCAAGAACCGCGACCTGCGCGCCGCTCAAGAGGCGCGCCTCTACTCGAACGCCGAGACGGGGCGGCGCGCGGCGGCGCTCGCGATCGAGCGCGCGGGCATCAACCCATCGGATATCGGGATGGTGATCGGCGGCGGGTGCTCGCCCGACAGCTGCATCCCTGCAGAGGCGTCCGGCGTGGCCAAGGCGCTCGGCATCGAGGTGCCCGCGTTCGATCTGCAGAGCGCTTGCTCGACGTTCGGGACGCAGGTGCACTTCGCCGCGGCGATGGGCGCGGCGCTGCCCGAGTGGGTCCTCTTGGTGATCCCCGAGAACACCACGCGCGTCACCGACTTCTCCGACCGGTCGAGCGCCATCCTGTTCGGTGACGCCACCGCCGCCGCCGTCGTCTCGACCAAGAACCCCTCCAAGGTCGCGGCCACGTTCACGTCGTTCGGGGGCGCGCCCTCGGGCGCTGACGATGTCGTCATCCCCCGCGTCGGGCACTTCTACCAGAACGGCGCGAGCGTGCAGAAATTCGCGATCAAGAAGATGACCGAGCTCACGCGCGAGATCATGGGCCGCGCCGGCCCCGAGCGGGCGAACCGCGTCATCTACGTCGGGCACCAGGCCAACCTGACCATGCTCCAGTCGGTACAAAAGCGCTGCGAGCTCCCCGACGAGCGCCACTACTTCAACATCGACGAGTACGGCAACCAGGCCGCCGCCGGCGCGCCGGTCGTCATCTCTCAGCGCTGGGAGACGTTCCAGCCGGGCGACATCGTGGCGTGCGTCGTCGTCGGCTCGGGGCTGTCGTGGTCGAGCGTCCAGCTCGAGTGGCAGTAGGTGGCCGCGCGATTCGACGGCGACCGATGGTACGCTGACGACGGCATGGTTCGCTCGGCAGGCGCGGCTCTCGCACGCAGACTGGTCGGCGTCGCGATCACGTTCGCGCTCGTGGGGTGCCTGTTCCCCGAGTACACGTTCGACGAGGCCCCCGGCGGCGGCGGCAACGCGAGCACGTCTACCAGCCCGACGAGCTCGGCCACGACGGCCGACACCACCTCGTCGACGGGCACGCTCGGCGGCGGTGGTGAGGGCGGCGGTCCGCCGACCGAAGACTGCTTCACGGCCGGCGACGAGGACGGCGACCAGCTCGAGGACTGCGCCGACCCGGACTGCGGCGCCGACGTCGAGTGCGTCGACGCCATCCCGGTGGGCTGGAACACGCTCGGCTACCTCGCCGTGTTCCGCGGCAACGCCGGCTCCGACCCCGCCTGCCCGCCCGGGACCGAAGAGGTCGTGTACACCGGCAACGCCGACCTCGGCGGCACGACCCCGGCGTGCACCACGTGCGGCTGCATGTCCCCGACGTGGAGCAGCTGCCAGTTCTTCGAAGATCTGGATCCGGGCAAGCCCGGCCTCCAGGCGGTGTATCCGGGCGACGACGTCTGCGGCTCGTTCGGGTCCGGGGTGACGCTGACAGTTCCGTCACCTTGGGCCGTGAACGAC
>CALKVR010001222.1 GCA_938004815.1 uncultured Polyangiaceae bacterium
GCTCGGCCAGGTCGTGGACGGTCTTCGCGCGCGCCACCCCGAGCTCCTCGGCCTTTTCGTCGGTGAGCGACCGGGACCACGCGACGACTTCGAGGTCGAACGCCTTGGCGCGCTCGATCACGGCCAGACCGATCGCGCCCAGCCCGGCGACGCCCAAGGTCTTGCCCTTGATGCCGTCGGCCTTGCTGTACTCCTTCTTGTTCCACTTGCCGGCGCGGAGGTCGGCGGTGCCGTCGGCGACGCGCCGATCGAGCGCGAGGATGAGGCCGAACGTGAGCTCGGCGACCGCGACCGCGTTCTTGCCAGGGCAGTTGGCGACGTAGATGCCGCGCTCGCTGGCGGCAGCGACGTCGATGGTGTCGTAGCCGGCGCCCGCGCGGAGGACGAGCGAGAGACCGCTCGCGCGCTCGATGACCGCGCGGCTCACCTTCGTGCTGCGGACGACGAGGATCTGCACCCCGGCCGCCTTCTCGACCAGCTCATCGGCGGTCGCCCCCGGATCGTAGGTGACGTCGACCCCGAGCGAACGAAAGGCTCCGAGGTACTTCTCAGGAAACGCATCGGCGATGAGGGCGCGCATGGGGCGGTGAGGATACCAGGCACCGCTCGACCGACCGCCTCTTCAGGTCGCGCGGCCGCGCCTCGCTGACGAAGTAGGATAGAAGTATTCCCAGACCATACAGAACGGTTGACAGGCCCTCGATCGGCAATAGGCTCGGTGAATGGTCGAAAAGGTCTCGCTGAGCCTCGACTCGAAGATCCTGGCAGAGGCGCGGCAGGTAGCGGGGCGCCGAGGCCTGTCGGCGCTGGTCAACGAGGCTCTGCGCATCAAGCTCCAGCACGAGCGGTTGCGACGCTTGCTCGCCGAGATGGATAACGAGTTTGGTCCCGTCCCTTCGGAGGAGCTTGCCCGCGCGAGGAAAGCATGGCCCGCTCGAAGTCGATCGCGCCGCGCTGCCTGATCCTGGATTCGGGGGCGGTCATCGGCTGGGCGCGGGGTGACGTACGCGCGCGCGCCCTCATCGCGCGCGCGCTGGAGCTGGGCGTGGACGTCCGCATTCCGACCGCGGTGCTCGCCGAGACGCTCAGGGGCGGCCCTCGGGACGCGCCTGTCCACCGGGTCCGCGCGGCCGTCGACGTGTTTCCGCAAACCGAGGATGTGGCGCGCGTTGCCGGTGCGCTCCTGGGGCGCACGAGGGGAAAGAATACCGTCGACGCGCTTGTCGCGGCCGAAGCCGTGCAAACCGGAGCGGACATCGCGACGAGCGATCCCAAAGACCTGTCTGCGCTGGTCAGCGCCTATTCGCACATCACCGTTCTGCCGGTGTGAGCTCCCGGCCCTTCGCGACGGCTACCGCACCAGGCCGAGAGCCTCGAGCTCACTCGGGTTGAGCGCGAGGTCTTCGGCCTCGGCGACGCCAGGGAGATCGGCGCCGCGGAGCGCTCGATCGAGGTCACCGATCTGCTCGGCCCCGCCGCTGCGCGTGCGGTAGAGGGCGACGAAGTTGCGCACGTAGTAGCTGGTGAGCGCGCGCTTCACGTCGGGCGCGACCGGATGTGCCGCCAAACCCGTTACCAGCGCGCCGACGCCGTCGGCGGGCGGCGTCGGCGACTCCCAGAGGCGCCAGGCGAGCGGACGAAACACGCGGTAGGCGCGGCCGAACGCTCGTGCATCGTCTGGCGCGCTCTCGGGCACCTCGATCGCGTAGTTGGACGCCCAGCCGCGGGCGTGCACCCCGCCGTGCGCGCCCTCGTGCGCGCGAAACACCTCGTGCATGACGTCGACCTGACGGCGGAGCGTCATTTTCGCGGCGTGCGCGAGCGCACGGTCGCGGGTCTTGGGCGAGACGATGAGCCCCGCGACGAGCAGCACCTCCGAGTACGTGTTCGCGGCGTCGCGAGCGAGCGCCTCGAGCAGCGGCTCGGCCCCGTCGAGGAAGAGCAGGACCCAAGCCCGGCCACGCGACGAGAGGAGGATCTGGCGACGAAAGCCGGCGACCTCGGCGTCGGGTCGCGAGAGCACGCCTCGCACGGACGCTCGCGCTCGGTCGCGTATCGCTGACGCTTCCGTCATGGCTCTGCGCGAGGCGTCGACGTGGCCGGCCAGAGAGAGCTCGAGCGCGGCCTCGTCGTACAGCGCGGCGAGGCAACCATCGACAACGAGCTCGGTCGCCGTTCCCGGCGCGACCGCCGCGCGCGTCGACTCGACGTGAACGACGAGGCTCGCGATGCGCTCGAGATCGGCGTCGGCCGGCACGCGGACGAGGTCGACCGCCGCCCCCGCACCGCCCGCGCTCACCGCCAGGGCGCTCGGCGGATCGAGCATGGCGAGCGAGACCGACGTCACGCACGCCTCCGGATCGTCGTCGAGCTCGACGTCGGCCGGCGCCTCCCGCCCGCCCGGGGCTCCTGGTGGGGCGGGCGCGGCGACCGCTCGCGCGCCAAAGAGCGGCAGCGGGCTGTCGAAGCGGTCGGCGTTGGGGGGATAACCGGCGGTGAGGGTGCGTGTGCCCGGCACGTCGAAGAGCGAGAGCCCCGACCGCACGGCAGCCGCAGCCGCCGGGGCGGGACCTTCACGGGGCTCGAGGCCGTGGGCGCGCGCGTACGTCTCGACGATGTCGCTCGCGGGGAACCGGCGCCCCCCAGGCCGGCTCGGCCGCCCGGCGAGCAGATCGATCTCGACGCCATCCTTGTCGACGACCGCGGTCAGGTGCGTCACCCCCGCGATCGCGCCGCCGTAGTAGCGGAACGCGACCCGGTCGCCGAGTCCTGCGTCGTGCAGCGCCGCGACGACGAGGTGGCTCGTCGGCTCGCAGGAGCCCGCGCCGCGAAGCAGGGCGTCGCCCATCCGCCCGCCCGGGACGCCGGTGTACTGGAGATCCGAGAAGACCGTCGACGCGGCTTCGGCGGGATCGACGCCGGCGAGCGCCTCGCGGAGGCGGGCTACGCGCGAGAGGTAGGCG
>CALKVR010001223.1 GCA_938004815.1 uncultured Polyangiaceae bacterium
GATCGGGCTGGCGGCACCAGATGTTCAAGAGCTCGCTCACCTTCTCGTCGACGCCCTCGGCGTGGAGCGCGAGCGGCAGCTCGTAGATGCAGGAGACGTCGACGGCCGAGATGACGCAGTCGACGGCGACGTTCGAGAAGAGCGCGATCTTCTCTTTCATCGAGCGGGAGAGCATGCGGTCGCCGCGGCACAAGAGGATGTCGGGCTGGATGCCGATCTCGCGCATCTCTTTGACCGAGTGTTGGGTCGGCTTGGTCTTGAGCTCCCCGGCGGTGGGGATGAACGGCACGAGCGTGACGTGCACGCTGATCGCGTTCTGGTTGCCGAGCTCCACCTTCATCTGGCGGATCGCCTCGAGAAACGGCAGCGACTCGATGTCGCCGACGGTGCCGCCGATCTCGACGATCGCGATATCGACGCCCTCGGCCGCGGCGCGGACCCGAGCCTTGATCTCGTCGGTGACGTGCGGGATCACCTGCACCGTCGCGCCCAGGTACTCGCCGCGGCGCTCTTTCTCGATGACCGACTCGTAGATGCGGCCAGTCGTGAAGTTGTTCTGGCGCGTCATGCGCGCCTTGGTGAAGCGCTCGTAGTGGCCGAGATCGAGATCGGTCTCGGCGCCGTCGTCGGTGACGAAGACCTCGCCGTGCTGGTACGGAGACATCGTGCCGGGGTCGACGTTGATGTACGGGTCGAGCTTGAGGTGCGTGACCTTGAGCCCGCGCGCCTCCATCAGCGCACCGATCGAAGCGGCCCCGAGGCCCTTGCCGATCGAGGAAACTACCCCGCCGGTGACGAAGACGTACTTGGTGCGCTTAGCCATGGCCGTCTCGACCTCCTAAGCCTCTGGGGCGTAGGAGGATGCTCGGGGCGCGTCAACGAGCCCGTACTTCGAGCTTTCCACCTCCGGAAATGCTATTCAACTCGACCCGCGTGCGGATCGTGCGTTTCCTCCAGAGGACGTCGACCCGACCCCGCGTCGGGCTCGAGCGCGACGGGATCGTCTACGACGTCGAGGCCCTCGAGCACGCGCTCGGCGCGGCCGTCGAGGTTCCCGGCGACGCGTGGGACTTTCACACCCGCGTGATCGCGCTCGGCTGCGCGGGGCTGCGCGAGCTCGACGCGTCTCTGCTGCAGGGCAAGCGCCCCGCCGCCGCGCGCATCGACGTGGGCGACGACGTGGTGCTCCTCGCGCCCTGCGACGTCGAACGCGCCGCGTACGTGCACGTCGACCCGAGCGACGCCGGCGCCCCACGCGTGCGCCTCGGTTCTGCTCGAGCGTTCTTCGGTCCCGAGGCGCTCGTCGATCTGCCCCGTGACGAGCCCGAGCCAGGCATCGACGCCGGCCTCGCGATCGTCATCGGTGAAGACCTGCGTGACGCCACACCGAAAGAAGCGCGTCACGCCATCGTGGGGTTCACCGTGCTCATCGATTGGTGCGCGCGCCAGGGTGAGCGCACGGCGCGCGCCCACGAGACGGTGAAGGGCCTCCACACCCAGATCGGCCCCGCCCTCGTCGCCGCCACCGCGGTGCCGAAGCCGGCGGCGATGCGCGTCACCGCAACCGTCGAAGGCGCCGCGATCGATCTCGGAACGCTCGCCGATCTCGGTCTCACGCCCGAAGACGCCATCGCCCTCGCCAGCACTCACCTCGAGCTCCGCGCCGGCGACGTCGTCGGCCTCGGCCCCCTTCCCGCCTCGCGCGGCCTACGCGTCGCGTATCACGACAAGGTCACCGTCTCCGTCGAGCGCATCGGCACGCTG
>CALKVR010001224.1 GCA_938004815.1 uncultured Polyangiaceae bacterium
CTTTCTTCTTCTTGAGGAGCTGCTCCTGTAGCTCCTGGCGCTTCTCGTTGATGGCGTCGAGCGCCTCTTTGCGGCGCTCGGACGCCTTTTTCAGCGCGTCACGGAGCTTCTCGAGCTGCTTCTTGTCGGGCTTCTTCGTGTCCTTGAGCTTCTGCGCGAGCTCCTTGATCTTCTGCTCGGTCTTCTTGAGGTCTTGCTCCTTCATCGCCTCGGCGATCTCTTTCGCCATCTCGCTCTTCTCGAGCTGCTTGGCGGTCTCCTGGAGCTCCTCTGCGAGCTTCTTGCTGTCGGCCTCGGCTCCGTCGAGCAGCTCACGCTCGATCGACTCCATCTGGCGGAAAGCCTCGGTGCGATCGAGCCGGCGATCGGCGAGATCCTCGATCAGGCGGTTGTAACGCTCGATCGCGGCCTGGACCTCCGGGCTCTGTCCCGGGCGCTCCAGCTCTTTGGCTGCGTCGCGCATGGCGTCGAGGTCGTCTTCCGAGAGGATGAGCGGATCGATCGTCTTGGCCTCGACCGCGGGGATCGCGACCGCGCGCGGCAGCTCGAGCGCGATCAGGGCGACCAACACGGCGGCCGGCGCGAGCGCGGCCGCGACCTCGAGGGGCACGATGATGGGCGCGGCCCGTGACGCGGCGAGGGTGGCTTTGCGCGGGCGGGTGGAGATGAACGCGACCGTCTCGTCGATCGCGGCCTCCATCAGCTCGGAGCGCTCGCCCTTGGGGAGGCTCCCGAACTCCACCGCGTTGGTCAGCCGGCCCAGGTGCCCGTGGTGCTTGTCGAGCGCGAGGGTGCCGGCGTTGGGGGGCAGCCGCAGCAGCATCGCGACGGCGTGAGCCAGGACGAGGGCGCCCCCGATGCCCAGGAAAACGCCGATGGTGGGGCCCTCGGCCAGGTGCTCGGGCCAGATTTTGTGGATTGCCAGGGTCACCGCCGCCGCCGACAAGGCGAGCGTCAGCGAGACGGGGGCGATCGAAATCGACCGGGAAAGTCGCATCCTGAGCTCGGCCAGGCCGGCGGCCCTGCGGATGCTCCCGAGCACCGAATCTCTGCGGGTCGTCATCGTTTTTCGCCGGCCAAACGGCCGCTCAGCCCGAGCAGCGACGCCAGCCGCTGCGCGAGGTACCCAGTGTAGCCGCCCTTTTGGGCCCGTGCCTGCCCCTTGCCGACCATGCGCCCTTTCGTCTCGTCGAGACTGGGGTTTGTGACGTGGTTAGCGGGGGAAAGTTCCGCCCGGCCTTCCCCAGAGAAACGCCGCGGCTTACATCCTCTGGGCCGGCCGAGCAGGGGCCACCGGGGAGAAACGCCTCGGCGACGGCCGGTAGTCCCGCCTTGACCAAGGGCCCGGGCCTGTACTTTCATGCGAGGCCCGTGGAAAAGACCCTGCGAGCCCTCGTGGCCGAAGACGAGCCCGCGATGTTGAGCCTGAACGCAGGCTTTCTTCGCCAGAAAGGTTTCGACGTCACCGAAGCATCGGACGGCGAAAAGGCCTGGACCTTGGCCGAGCGCGGCGCGTTCGACCTCGTCCTCCTGGACGTGATGATGCCGGGCATGAGCGGTTGGGAGGTCTGCAAGCGCATCAAGAACACGGCCTCGACCCGCGGCACCGCCGTGGTGATGCTCACGGGCATCGGCGAGACCTTGAACGACATGACATCGTCGCTGTTCTCGGCCGATGCGTGGCTCAACAAGCCGTACGACTTCAACGAGCTGGAGCGAAAGCTGCGTGAGGCGCTCGGCAAGTTCGGCAAGCGCATGCCCGACGGCGCGTCCGACTACTACGCCGACAACGACGAGCCGCCGCCGAGCTTCCCGCCCGAGGGCATCTCGCCCGACCGCGACGATCTCGCTGACGCATCGGGACCGTCCGTGCACAAGGCTCAGGCACGCGCCGCCCAGAGTCGCGCCGCAGGGCCGAGCACGCGGCGCACGCCGACGATGCCGGACAAGGCGGGCGCGAAGAAGAAGGCGCCCAAGAAGGCTGCTCCAAAGAAGGCTGCGCCCGCCAAGAAGAG
>CALKVR010001225.1 GCA_938004815.1 uncultured Polyangiaceae bacterium
CCGCCGAACAGGCCCGAGAGGAACCCGCCACCGCCTGCGGCCTGAGCCGGGCGCGACTGGAGTTCGGCGATTTCCGCCTTCATCTGCTCGATCTGCTGCTGCTGGTTGATCAGCGCCTGTTCCTGCACATAGACCGATTGTGCGAGCGCATAAGGCGCATAGGGCTGTTTCTGAACGAGTTCAGCGATGTAGCGCTCCGCCTCCGGGTCGCGCGCCTGCGTCGCCACATTTTTCAGGCGCTCGAAAATCCCGTCGATCACCTGACGTTCCTGGCTGTCCATATCATCCTCCAACCACCGCCCGGTTGCTCCCAAGAGGGCGACGTGAGGGAGGCGATAGGCAGAAAATGTGACAATTTCAGTGGGGCCAGAAAAAGAAAATGGAGCGGGCGTTGCCACCCGCTCCAGTCAGTTCTTCCGGCGATTGGATCAGATGATCTTCTTGTAGGCCGGAACCGTGAGGAAATCCTCGAATTTGGGCGCGAGGCTCAGGCTGCGGAACAGCTCGATCGCTTCCGGGAAACGCCCCTTCGTGAAGGCCTCGTCGCCCACTTCACCCTTCACGCGCTCCATCTCTTCCCCCAGGCATCGATCGAAAAGCTCCGGCGAGGCCTTCGAGCCATCGACGAAATCGAGGCCGTATTTCACCTGTTGCCAGATCTGGGCGCGGCTGATTTCCGCCGTCGCGGCATCTTCCATCATGTTGTAGATCGGAACCGCGCCGCGGCCTCTGAGCCAAGCCTCGATATATTGCACGCCGACGCGGATGTTCTCGCGGAAACCTTCCACCGAGCGCGTGCCCTGATGCACTTCCACGAGGTCCTTCTCGGTGATGTTCACATCGTTGCGGGCCACACCGAGCTGGTTCGGCTGCGGCATCAAGCGGTTGAACACCTCCATCGCCACCGGCACGAGATCGGGATGCGCGACCCATGTGCCGTCATGTCCGTCGCCGGCCTCGCGTTCCTTGTCGGCGCGCACCTTGGCGAAAGCGGCTTCGTTCGCGGCCGGGTTGTTCTTCACCGGAATTTGCGCCGCCATGCCGCCCATCGCGAATGCGCCGCGCTTGTGGCAGGTCTTGATCAGCAGCAGCGAATAGGCACGGAGGAACGCCTTGCCCATCACCACCTGCGAGCGGTCCGGCAGGGCATAATCCTTGTTCGCGGCGAGCTTCTTGATGAACGAGAAGATGTAGTCCCAGCGGCCGCAATTCAGGCCCGCGATATGGTCCTTCAGCTCGAACAGGATCTCGTCCATCTCGAACGCGGCGGGCAAGGTCTCGATGAGCACGGTGGCCCGGATGGTGCCGACCGGGATGTCGAGGGCGCGCTGGGCGAAGACGAACACGTCGTTCCAGAGGCGGGCCTCGAGGTGGCTCTGGAGCTTGGGCAGGTAGAAGTACGGCCCCGTCCCGCGCTGCATCAGCTCGCGCGCGTTCAGGAACAGGTACATCGAGAAGTCGACGAGCGCGCCGGGGGCGGGCGCGCCATCGACGAGGACGTGCCGCTCCGGCAAGTGCAGACCGCGCGGTCGGACGAGGAGGGTCGCCGTGCGCTCCGAGAGCGCGTAGCGCTTGCCGCTCTTCGGGTCTTCGAAGTCGATCGTGCGCCGAACGGCGTCGTAGAGGTTCTGTTGCCCGAGCGCGATGTTCTCCCACGTGGGGCTGGTCGCGTCCTCGAGATCGGCCATGAAGACGTTCGCGCCCGAGTTGAGCGCGTTGATGATCATCTTGCGATCGGTCGGGCCCGTGATCTCGACGCGCCGATCGGCCAGGTCGGCCGGGATGGGCGCGACGAGCCAGTCGCTCTCGCGGATGCCTCGCGTCTCGGGGAGAAAGTCGAGCGGAGCGCCGGCGTCGATTGCCGCTTGACGCTCGATGCGCGTCGCGAGCAACGCCTCGATGCGGGGACGAAAGGCGCGCACGACGCGCCCGACGAAGTCGAGGGCGCGCGGCGTCCACACGTGTTGCGCCGCGTCGGGCACGGGCGCGGTCAGGACCGCGATCGGGGTCGTCCCGACGCCGTCTGATTCCGCTATGACGCCTCGCGCTGTCATGGTCTTGGAGTGTAGATTCATTGACTCGCCTGTCAATATACAGAATAGTTTTCAGTGGTTAACTTGTTTATGCCTGTCGAGGCACTTTCTGTAAATCAGTAAATGTTGTAAAACGTGGCCATGGATGACGCGCTTGCCCTCGGAGGCAAAATCAAGACCCTGCGACGGCGCGACAATGTCTCGCAGGTCGCGCTCGCGCAGCGGCTCGGGATTTCTCCGAGCTATCTCAACCTGATCGAGAGCAACAAGCGGCCGCTGACGGCGTCGCTGCTCCTCAAGCTCGCCCAGATCTTCACCGTCGATCTGTCGACGTTCGCCTCAGCCGACGACGCTCGCCTCGGCGCAGATCTCGCCGAGGCGTTCGGCGACCCCATCTTCGAGGGGCAGGGGGTGGGCGAGACCGAGGCGAGAGAGCTGTCGGCCGAGAGCCCGGGTGTGGCGCGAGCGGTCATGACGCTCTACCGCGCGTTCGTCTCTGCGCGCGACAACGCACAGGCGCTCGCGAGCCGGCTGAGTGAAGAGGGCGCGGCGTCAACGGCGCCGTCGGGCCTCCCGACCGAAGAGGTGAGCGACTTCATCCAGCGCCACATGAACCATTTTCCCGCGCTCGAGGCGGCGGCGGAGGCGGTCTGGCGCGAGGCGAGGCTCGACTCGGAGGACGTCTATGGCGGGCTCGTCCGCTACCTCCAGACACGGCACGGCGTGACGGTGAAGATCGTGCGCGTCAGCGACGAACGGCGCGCGATGCGCAGGTTCGATCCCGAGACGCGTATTCTGTCGATCTCGGAGGTGCTGCCGCCGCGCAGCCGCCGGTTCCAGGTCGCGCACCAGGTCGCGCTGCTCGCCGCGTCGGCCGAGCTCGACGGCGCGCTGAGGGACGCGCCGGAGCTGACGACCAAAGAGGCGCACGCGCTCGGGCGCGTGGCCCTCGCGAACTACTTCGCGGCCGCGGCGCTCATGCCTTACGAGCTGTTTCTCGAGGCAGCGCGGGCCGAACGGTACGACGTCGAGCTCCTGGCGCACCGGTTCGGCGCGAGCTTCGAGCAGGTCTGTCATCGCATGACCACGCTGCGCCGCGCCGGTCGCGAGGGCGTGCCGTTCCACCTCTTGCGAATCGATATGGCCGGCAACATCTCCAAACGGTTCAGCGCGTCCGGGATCCGCATCGCGCGCTTCTCGGGCGCGTGCCCGCGCTGGAACGTCCACGCTGCGTTCCTCACCCCCGGCATGATCCGCGTGCAGATCTCGCGGATGCCCGACGGCGGGCTGTACTTCTGCATCGCGCGCACCATCCGCAGCGACCGCGGCGGCTACAACGTGCCGCACACCGTGCACGCGATCGGCATGGGCTGTCCGATCGAGCGGGCGCGCGATCTCGTCTACGCCGACGGCGTCGACCTCGAGAACCTCGAGGCGGCCGTCCCCGTCGGGGTCACGTGCCGGCTCTGCGAGCACCTCGATTGCCCGCAGCGCGCCTTCCCGCCGCTGCTTCATCCGCTCCGCATCAAGGAGAACGTTCGCGGTGTTTCGTTCTACTCGCCGGTCGGCGACTAACAGTCCCGCTGGAAAACTACATGTAGAAAAACATCCTACCCACACGGGTCGGTTCGCGATATGAGTCGTCCATGTTTCGGTCAGCGCTGCTTCTGGGGTTGGGGCTGGCTTGCTTCGGGTGCTCGACGTTGCCCTCGCGTTACGCCACCCCCGAGGACGAAGAGTCCGGTTTGGTCGACGTCACCGAGTACGTGGGCGAGGGCGAGCGGCCTGCCGAGCGCACCGCGGCAGACGGCACCGCTCCCGGCCAGCAGTCGGTCGCTTGGGAAGACAACGGTCGCCCGATTCGTGAGCTCACGCCGGATCCGCGCCCCGAGGAGTACAAGCTCCCCGGCAACGACATGAAGCAGCAGATGCGGAAAAAGGGCGTGACGCCCGTCCCCTCGGCGACCCCGAGCACGCTCCCGCAGAACTGAGGGTCCCGGATATCGCGCCGCTCGGGCGCGCGATATCGTACGCCGTGCGGGCGACGAATCCCTGCTCCGAGCGTATTCTCTGCTCGGAAGATGCGCTGCGAGGCCTGCAAAGAGCTGCTGGATTTCGGGGACGCGAAGTACTGCCCCGCGTGCGGCTCTTCGGTCGCGAGCCCGCCGGCCGACCCCCTGATCGGGCAGGTCGTCGCCGGGCGCTACCGCATCACGCACCTGGTCGCCGAGGGCGGGATGGGCCGTGTCTACGCCGCCGAGCAGCCCATGGGCGCCGCCAGCCGCAAGGTGGCGATCAAGGTCCTGCTCGCCGAGTACTCCGGGCGCGACCAGGATATGCAGCGCTTTCTTCGCGAGTGCAGCACGGTCGCCGAGCTCGAGCACCCGAACACCATCAAGTTTTACGACTACGGCGACACCCCGGGCGGCGATCTCTTCATCGCGATGGAGTTCTTGAGCGGCAAGTCGCTGGCGCAGCTGCTCCGAGACGGCGCCCTGTCGCCCGAGCGGGCCGACCTGATCATCGGCCAGATCTGCGGCTCGCTGCAAGAGGCCCACGACCACGGCATCGTTCACCGCGATCTGAAACCTGACAATATCGTCATTACGTCACCGGGGGGTGCGCCCGACTTCGTCAAGGTGCTCGACTTCGGTATCGCCAAGCGCGTAGGCGGCCGCGACCCCAAGCTCACGCCTCTCGGCGTGGTGCTCGGCAGCCCGCCGTACATGAGCCCCGAGCAGTTCACCCTCCAAGAGGTCGACCCGCGCAGCGACGTCTACTCGCTCGGCGTGGTCTCGTACCAGATGCTGACCGGACGGCTGCCTTTCGAGGCGAACGACCCGCTCGAGTGGGCCGCTCTGCACATGAGCGCGCTCCCGGATCCCATCCTGGACCCCAACGTGCCGCCGCAGATGAAGAGCGCGATCGTGCGGGCGCTGTCCAAGGACCCCGCCGGCCGGCAGGAGAGCATGCGCCAGTTCTTCGGCGAGCTGACCCTCGGCTCGGGCTCGATGCCTCCCGGGCGGGCGTCGTCGGTCGTTCCCGTGCCGGCGCACGCGTTCGACCGCTCCGGCAACCTGATGGGCTCCGAGCCGCCGCTGCCGCGCCCGCCGCGCACCCCCGACGACGCTCGGCGCGATCACGTCGACACGCGTGATTCGTCCAGCTACCCCGGCTCGCCCTCGAGCGGCGACGACGATCAGCCTACGTTCATCAAGCGCTCCGACGACGCCTCGGCCCCGCTGCCTCTCGTGGTGCACCGCAAGAGCTCGAGCCCCGAGCTCATGTTCCACGAGATCTCGGGCTCCGACCTGCCGCGCATCAGCAGCGAGGCCGAGCCGGCCCGCGGCAGCCAGGGCACGCTCGTCATCGATCGGGCCGTGGCGGCGGCGCCCGTGCGGCCCAAGCTCACGATGCCCGACCTCTTGCCGCCCACCGTGCGAGAGCCCGAGCAGATCGCGACCGGCGGCGGCAAGGGCCGAACCTTTGTCGCCATCGCGGCGCTCCTCGTGGTGATCGGCGGCGTCATCGGCGCCGTGCTGTGGGGCGTCTACCTGAAGCCCGACCGCCCGAAGGCGAAGCGTGAGAAGCCGGCCGCCACCGCGGGCCGCAGCGGCGTCGATGCCCCGCCTACGCCGATCGACGTGCCGCCCGCGCCGCCGCCTCCCGAGAACGCGGGCCAGCCGGGCGCGCCGACGCCGACGGCAGCGCCGAGCTCGGCGCCCGTCCCCGAGAAGCTCTCGCCCTGCCAGACCGCCATCTTCTCCGCCGTCCAGGGTCGTTGCGACGTCGCCAAGCGCGCCTACGCGCGGTGCAACGAAGACAGCCCGTATTTTGCCTCCGCGCAGCGAGCCATCGGCGGCCTCTGCCCGTAGGTGGCTGGTCTTTTTCGCCGATAGCTTCGCGATCTCGGCGTCTCGCGTGCTCGCGTACTGGCAGTACGCTCCGCGCGACTCGCCACCGACCTCGCTCGCTCTAGGCGAAAACCACCAGCCACCTGGCCTTTCGGTCTAGATCACGTAATCGTCGACGTACCCTTCGACGAACACGGCGGCTTCGCCGAGCTGGACGTGGACCTCGTCGCCCTCCTCGAGGGCGAGAGCGGTCGCCTCTTCTTTGGGCACCTCGGCGACGAGAGCCTGGCCGTCCTCGAGCTCGAGGTCGAGCTTGACGATGTTGCCGACGCGGGTCGCGCCGACGACCTTGGCTTTGGGCTTGCCGGCGGATCCGGGGGGCGGATCGCCGCCGGCTCGGCCGAGGATACGGACGTCGTGGTGGCGGACGAACGCGCGCACGTCCGCGCCGTCTTTCTGGCGGCCGTCGAGGGGGAGATCGATCGTCCCGAGCGCGGCGCGGCCGTCTTTGGCCACGCCGGTGAGCACGTTCGACGAGCCCATGAAGCTCGCCACGAACGCGGTGGCGGGGCGGTCGTAGACGTCGCCGGGGGTGCCGGCTTGCTCGACCCTGCCCTTGTGGATAATGACAACTCTGTCAGCTAGCTCCATCGCCTCTTCCTGATCGTGGGTCACGAACAGGCAGGTGATCCCCTGGTCGCGCTGGAGCTTGCGCAGCCAGCGGCGCAGATCGAGGCGGACCTTGGCGTCGAGCGCGCCGAACGGCTCGTCGAGGAGCAGGACCTTTGGCGAGCGCGACGCGCTGGCGCTGGCCGCCCGACAGCTGGGCCGGGAAGCGCTTGTCGAAGCCTCGGAGCTGGACGAGCTCGAGCAGCTCGTCGACGCGCGGTCCGATCTCTCTCTTTGCGGTGCCGCGCACCTCGAGCCCGAACGCGACGTTGTCGCGCACCGTCATGTGCCGAAAGAGCGCGTAGTGCTGAAACACGAAGCCGAGGGCGCGATCTTGCACCTTGGAGTCGGTCGCCTCGACGCCGTGGATGTGGACGCGCCCGGCGTCGGGCACGTCGAGGCCCGCGATGAGGCGCAGGACGGTGCTCTTGCCGCCGCCGCTCGGGCCGAGGAGCGCGACGAACTCGCGGTCGGCGACCTCGAACGAGACGTCGTCGACGGCGCGGTGAGGCCCAAAGGCCTTCACCAGGTTTTCGACTCGAATCGCCATCGGATCAGGAGCGGCGGCGGCGCCTGAGCAGCGCGAGCGCGGCCAGGCCCGCGGTCGCGAGGCCCCAGCCAGCGTGTCCGGCGCCCGAAGGCTCGGTGGGCCCGTTCGGATCGACGAAGTCGAGCCCGGGCCCGCCGGCGCCCTCACCGGTGGAGCCACCGCCGCAGCCGCCATCGACGCAGGGGTCGACGGGCCCGCTCGCCTCGTAAGCGACGATGCAAACGTCGTCGAGCGTCCAGCCGCCCATCTGCAGGCCCTGATCGCTCTTCAACCAGAAGCCGACCTGCACGGTGCCGTCGGCGGCGATGGTGTCGGAGAGATCGACGTCCTGGAAGCGCCACTCCTTGTCGGTGTGGTGAACGTCGCTGCCCTGATCGCCCATGTCGGAGTCGAGGTTTGCCCAGACCGGCGTCTCGTTGGACTTGATCGTCGCCTGGTCGAAGAAGCCGTCCTCGACGTTGAGCCAGCGGCGCATCTGCAGGCGCACGTTCTTGTGGCCCATCGTGTCGACCACCGGCGTCTTCGCCCAGTTCTCGATGTTGGCTTGGTAGTTGCCGTTGTACTGCGGCTCGGGGACGAGATCGTTGCCGTACACCTTCTCGCCGCTCCACGCCTCGGTCGGGTCGCCGTTGAGCGAGCTGCCGTTTGCCTCGCCCCAGCCCCAGTCGTCGGCGCCCTCGTTGGGCTCGCCGGCGGCCAGATCGTGCGTCCAGCCCTGCGCCTCGGGGTCGGTCTCGAAGTCGGTGCAATAGAGCGGGATGACCTCACCGACGAAGAACTCGTACCAGGGGTCGGCCGCGTTGTCGGGCAGGTTCAAGGCGCTGCCGGCCTCGAACGCGACGTTCACGCCATACTCGACGACGGTGCCAGGGGTCTGGTTGGGGATGGTCGCCGAGAGTGACGCGCCGCTCTCGGCCATCACGATCGTGCCCTGCTGCGCGGGCTGATCGCGGTTGCGCCACGTGAGCACGGCCTGATCGAGCTGGTCGGTCTCGCACTCGGGGAACAGGCCGATGAGCTCGACGCTCACCTGGAAGCCCTCTTGCTTCGGGGGCGAGACGCCCAGGCTCGTGCTGCCGGCGTTGACCGCGACGAGGCCGTGGCGGCGGAACGCGGTGTTGATTTCGCAGACGTTGGGCGTGCCGTTGGTGATGTCGCCGTCGTCGTCGTCGGCGGCGAGCACCTCGGGGTGCATGCTCGGGATGTCGACGGCGCGGCGGAGCGCCTGGTAGTAGAGGACGTTCGCGTGGGCGACGCCCTCGGTCTCACCCATCTTCGCGACGAGCTCTTTGCGCATGTCCCAGAGCGCCTGGCCGATGATGAGCCCGTCGTAGTGCACCTCGCCGATGAGATCGTTCGGCCAGAAAGCCTCGTCGTTCGGAGGATCGATGTGGCGCAGCTCCTCGTCGCTGAGGAAGAACCCGCGCCCCATCGCCGGGTCACCGGTGATGGTGGCCGAGAGGTAGTCGCTCGCGCCCTCGCTGAGCGCGCCCTCGAACGCGCCGACGCCCTCGATGATCGCGTGGGCGTGCAGGGAGTGACCGTACTCGTGGTAGACGACGTCGGCGATGCGGCCGGTGTTCTCGCAACCGCTGCCGGCGGCGTAGAAGTTGATCGTCGTGCCGTCCGAGAAGGCGTTGCAGACGTCGTCGATGTTGACCTGGGCTTGGATGACAGAGCTGTTGAACGGGAGCTGGGGCGCGAACGTCTTCGCGTACTCGCGCACGCCGGCGGCGTGGACGAACGTGCTGATCTGCGCGTCGATCGCCTCGTCCGCCGATTGGTCCCAGAGGTAGCTCTGCAGGTCGGTCAGGCTGACGCTCAGCGTCGCCTCCGGGCCGGCGGCGTTCTGGACCCGCGCCCGATCGCCGTCGAGGAAGAGCTCGATCGGGGTGGGGCTCGGGCCGGTCCAGGTGAGGACGCCGGTGATGGTCGTCTTTTGCAGCGAGCCCTCGACGTTGACCTTGGTCAGGGGCAGCGGCGCTTCGAAGCGCGGGCCATACGACGGGCTACGCACGGGCACGTGCCCGCTCACGGTCGCGTTGGCGAAGCGGAGCATCTGTTCGCGCGCGATCGGCCGGCCACTGGCGGCGTCGACGTAGACCGTGAATTTGAGGCTGGGCCCAGCGACCGTGACCGGCAGCACGACGAACGTGTCGACGCCGCGGCGCCCGGCGGCGGCGAGCGGCAAGACGAGCGGTGCGCCGATGGATTGGACGGACGGCTCGCCTGCGAGGAGCGGCGAGGGGCCGGAGAAGAAGTCGGCGTCGACCCAGGCGAGCGCGCGCGCCTCTGCGACCGATGCGTCGACGATCTTGGCCGGGAACGAGGCGGCGACGCGCGGGATCGCCTCGGAACCGATCAGGAACAAGCGGTCGTTCTTGAACCGGAAGCTGACCTGCCCGCCCTTCACGCGCATCCCGCCTGCGCGCTGCGCGAAGCCGAGCGTGCGCATGTTCGCGTCGAGGTCGTTGGAGACGAGCTCGAAGTCGGTGAGCGAGGTGCCGGGAGCCAAGAGCGCGATGTGACGCTCGAGCATCGAGCGTGCGTACGCTTCGGCGACCGCCGGCGACGCCAACGAACCTGGGGCGGCGAGGCCAGGGCCGAAGAGGCGCTGCGGTACGCCGGTGCGGCCGTCGAACGACGCGCGCCAGCCGGGGCCGACGTCGGCGACGAAGGCGCTCCATGCCGCGCGCATCGCCCGCGGGGCGCGGTCCCAAACCGGCGCGCCGCGAACGCTACCGTCGGCCGGCGCGAGGCCCGAGGCGCTCAGGTGGCGTTCGAGCTCGGGTCGCCCCGCGAAGGCGTCGTGCGCGCGGAAGCCGAAGGCGGGCGTCGCGAAGACAGCGAGACACAGAGCGAGGCCGGAAGCGGGGAGGGCGCGGCGCATGGCGCGCGCAGCCTCGCCCGGTTTTTGGGGCGGCACAAGCGGAGTCAGGGCACGCGTGAGCCGGCGTCGTCGTCACCTGCGCGCCACGCGGTCGGCGTTTCGGTCAGCCACCCCAGGCCTTCGTTGAACACCCGGGTCGCGTCGGCGCCGTACTCGCCGTGACGCGCGCCCGGCAGCTCGAGGTAGCGGACGGCGCGCCCGCGGTGGGCGAGCTTCTGCGCGGCCTCGGAGAGATGGCTCCGCGCGTCGTGGTCACCGACGACGAGGAGCACTGCCTCGCTCTTGGTGAGGCTGGTCGGCTTGGGGGCGCGGGGCCCCGCGATCAGCACGGCGCGGGGGTAGCGATCGGGGTAGCGCGTGCCGAGGAGCTCGGCGCGCAGCGCGCCCTGCGAATAGCCGACGACCACGCGGCGCTCGCGGTCGAGCTCGATGCCGAGCTCGTCGCTCACGACCTCGAGGGCGCGCGTGATCCGTCGATCCAGGAGCGCCGCGTCTTCGGTCCATTTGGTGCGTGCGCTGGCCTTGCACCGCTGGTCACCCTGGAGCGACAGGATGGTCCCGAAGCGCACGCCGGCGTCGGCCCAGGCCTTGAACGCCGTTGGGTCGCCGCACCGACCGTGCAGGTAGACGATCGGGGTGGGCGTGTCGCCCGGCACGACGAGGACGGGCTTGTCCCCCGGGATGCGCACCTCTCTCACGACAACGTCGTGGGGGAGGTCGGCGGCGGCGGGCGGCGGCTCCTCGATCTCGCTCGCGTCGTCGGTGGCCACGGGGGTGGGGGCGGGCGCCGGCGCGACCGCGACCCGGTGCGGCGCGGGTGGGGCAGCGGTTCGGGCCGTCGGGGCGCACGCCGCCGCCCCGAGGACGAGCGCACCGATGATCGACCGCAACATAGCTCTCCAAGCTTACGCCGGCCGAACGATCCCGGCCAAAGGCGTGGTACGAGTTACGCATGGCGGAGCGAGATATGCCCTCGGGCGACGTGTTCAAGGTCGAGGCCGAGGCAGAGGCAGCGGCCAAGCGCCTCGCGGCCGAGGGGCAGCGCGGGCTGAACAACAAGTGCCCCGAGTGCGGCGCCCTCGGCAGCCTCGAGGAGCAGGACGACGGCGAGACGCGGTGCGTCGACTGTGACGTCGTGGTCGGCGCGACCTCGAGGCTGGGCGGGCTGGGGCGAAAGTAGGCGGTTGGCGGCCCGCGGTCACGCGCCGTAGAGCGCGAGGTAGTCTTCGGTCATCCGGTCGGCGCTGTAGCGGGCGAGCGCGACCTCGCGACCGCGCGCGCCCATGCGATCGCGGAGGGCGACGTCCTCGCGGAGGCGCGCGATCGAGGCGCGGAGCGCGGCCTCGTCATGGGCGGGGCTGAGCAGCCCGGTCTCGCCCTCGTCGACGAGCGCGGGGACGCCGCCGACGGCGGTGCAAACGAGGGGGAGCGCGGCGCTCATCGCTTCGGTCAGGCAGAGCGGCAAGCCCTCGGAGTCGCTCGAGAGCGCGAACACATCGAACGCCGCGAGGTACCGGGCGACGTCGCTCGTCTCGCCCGGAAAATGAGCGTAGGGCCCGACCCCGAGCCCGGTCGCGAGGGCGCGCGTGCGCTCGGCCTCGGCCCCGCTGCCGACGACGACGAGCCGGCTGCTCTCGCCGAGGAGCGGCGCGGCCGCGCGCACGAGCAGCGGGTGGTTCTTGACCGGAGCCATGCGACCGACCGTCCCCACGACGAAGGCGTCCGGGGGGATGCCGAGCTCGAGGCGTGTCTTCTCCCGGACCCCGGCGTCTCTCACGAAGCGGTCCGTGTCGGTGCCGTTCGTGATGACGTGGAGCTTGCGGCGGCGGACCTCGTGTATGGAGAGCGCGTAGTCGGCCACCGACTGGCTGACCGCGACGAACGCCCGCGTCGCGGCGGCCCCCGCCCGGCGCATCATGATCCGCTGCCAGGCGTCGGGGTGGGGGCCGTGCTTCGAGTGGACGGGCCGGGCGCCGGAGAGGCGCGCCGGGATCGCGGCGTAGATGAGCGGGATGGGGTTGTGGGTATGGACGACGTCGTACCGGTCGCGCATGAACCGCGCGAGCAAGCGCGCCGAGAGCGAGCGATCGAAGACGCCGAGTCGCTTGGGCACCGCGACCACCGAGGCCCCCGCCGACTGGAACTCACGGGCGAGGGGACCGCGGCGCGGCTCCTCGAGCGAGACCACCGTCACCTGATGGCCCCGTTTCACCAGGCGCTCGCAGAGCAAGAGCGAGACGCGCTCCGCGCCGCCGGTGTGGGTGCTGGAGAGGACGTGGGCGATCTTCATGACGGAACTGTCGCTGTCACGGGCCGGGTCAGTCGTGGTGCGCTTCGAGGTCGCTCGTGCTCAGGCTCGCGGGCAGGCGCCGGTAGTTGCGAAAGAAGTAGCCCGCCGTCAGCACGAGGCCTGGGATGTACCAGATCAAGCCGACGCCGAGGGCGTAACGCGACGCCGACGCGGTCTCTATGGTGAGACCGCCGGCCCCCCGGGCGGCCGGGAGCAGATGGGGGTACAGGCTCGCGGCGGCGCTCGCGAACATGCAGGCCAAGAACGCGGACGACGCCAGGAACGCGCGCCGGGCGCGGCCTTTGGCCATCTCGAAGCGGCAGACGGCGAGGGCGGCCGCGGCCGCGACCGGGAACGCGAGCACCACCGGGCGCTCGCGCACAGCCGCCAGCGCGAGCGGCTGCACCCAGAGCGTTGCCGCGGTCGTCAGGGCCGCGAGCGCGGCTGACGCCACGAAGAGGCGCCGGCTCAGGCTCGCCGAGCGCTCGGCGACGGGGCCGCGGGTCCGGTCCGTCAGCCAGAGCGATCCGTGGAGCGCGAGCCCGCACGCGGCGGTGACGCCGACGAGCACCGTGTAGCCGTCGAGGATGCCTACCCGCTCGCTCGCAGGCGACAAGTCGGTCCAGAGCGGAGCGAAGAAGCGGCCGCCCGGGTCGAAGCTCACGCCTCGCACGACGTTGCCCAGAGCGACGCCGAGGAAGAGCGCGATGGCGAGGCTCGAGGCCGCGAAGATGGTGTCCCACAGCTCGGCCCACACCGGGCCGCCGATCGCGTGGTGCTTCATCTCGATGCCGAGCGCCCGCCCGATGTACAGCCAGAGCAGCAGCTGGACCGGCAGGTAGAAGCCGCCGATGCCGATCGCGTACAGCTTGGGAAACGCGAGAAAGAGCGTGCCCCCGGCCGCGAGCAGCCAGACCTCGTTGCCGTCCCAGACCGGCCCGATGCTGGCCTGTGTCAGGCGGCGCTCGTCGGGTGACCGCGCGACGAGGCGGTGGATGATGCCGACGCCGAGATCGAAGCCGTCGAGCACGACGTAGACCGCGAGCGCGAGGCCCGCGAGGCAGAACCAGACGACCTCCAGCGTCACCCGCCCCTCGCGGGCTCGGCCGGAGGTCGCTCGGGCGCGGCGCTCGGACCGCGCGCGATGATGCGCATGGCCAGCACCAAGAACAGGGCCGAGAGCACGGTGTAGAGGCCCATGTAGCCGAGGAGCGTGAAGAGCACGTTGCCGCTCGAGACCTCGAGCGTGGAGCCGTCGCGCGTGCGCATGAGGCCGTGGATGATCCAGGGCTGTCGGCCCAGCTCGGCGGTGAGCCACCCCGCCGTGTTGGCGACGTAAGGCAGCGGGAGCGCGAGCATGAGCGCCCAGAGGACGGGGCGCGCCGAGAAAAGCCGCTTTCTCCAGAGAAGGAGCAGCGACAGCCCCATGAGCGCCATGAACATCGTCCCGAGCCCAACCATGACGTGGTACGCGTAGTAGAGGAGCGGGACGTTGTCGGGCCAGGTCGAGCGGTCGAAGCTCGTGAGGCCCTCGATGCGCGTATCCCAGCGCTGGTGGGTCATGATCGACAAGAACCGCGGCACGATGATGGGGTTGTCGAGCGTCAGCGTCTCCATGTTCGGCTGGCCGATCATGACGAGGCCCGCGCCGTCCTCGGTGTGAAAGTGCCCCTCCATCGCCGCGAACGTGACGGGCTGGTGCTTGGCCACCATCTTGGCCTGGGCGTCGCCGGCGGGGAACGCGACGAGCACCGTGGCGGCCGCCCCCACCACGACCGCGACCCCGAGGCATTTCTTGGCGTGCTCGAGGTGCTTGCCCGACAAGAGGTAGAACGCCGAGATCGAGGCGACGACGAACGCGGCGGTGATGACGCTGCCCAGCATCGTGTGCAGGTACTGCCAGAAAGCCCACGGGTTCGTGAGGTAAGCAAACAGATCTGTCAGGATAATCGTACCGTCGTCGGCGAGCGTGTAGCCGACCGGGTGCTGCATGAACGCGTTGGTGACGATGATGAACCAGCCCGAGAGCCACGAGCCCGCGAACACGAGCACCGCGACGCCGAGGTGAGCGCGCGGGGACATCTTTTTCTCGCCGAAGAGGAGCAAGTACAAGAATGACGACTCGAGGAAGAACGCAAAGAGCCCCTCCATCGCGAGCGTCTGCCCGATCACGCCGCCGGCCGCCTCCGAGAAGCGCGACCAGCCCGCGCCGAACTGAAACTCCATCGGCACGCCGGTGGCGACGCCCATCGCGAAGTTGAGCCCGAAGACCTTGGACCAGAAACGCGCCGCGTCGGCCGCGACGGCGTCGCCACGGCGGTAGGCCATCACCTTGAAGATCACGATGAAGAGGCCCAGGCCCATCGTGAGCTGCGGGAACAAATAGTGGTACGTGATGGTGAAGGCGAAGTGCAGGCGGTGGAGGCCGAGGGCGTCCATCGCTACTCGGGCCTCACCACCGTGACGGCGGCGCGATCCGCCGCGAGCGCGCGGGCGGCGAACGCCCGAAAGGCAGGAGGGGCCGGAGCCGGACGCGGGGCCGCGCTCGCCCCCTCGAACAGACGCGCGGCGCGCTCGGCCGGATCGCCGAGCGCCTCGCGCTCGGCGCGCGCGAAGCTGCGCCCCGCGGCCACGAGCTCGCCATCGGGCACCTCGCCCCGCGAGACACGCGCGACGAGCGCCGACGAGAGGCGGACGGCCTCGTCGATCCCCTCGGGCGGAGCGGCGATGTCGACGACGAGGAGACGCGCCGCCGCGGGCCCCGTCGTCCGCGCCGTCGCCGACGCGCCAGCGACGGGCGCGAGGGCGTGCTGCAACAGGCCCTCGTCGCGCCCGAGCAAGTGAGAAGCGTAGGCGGTCATCGCCGGGTCGGAGGCGCGCCAAGACAGGTGAGCGCGGCTGGGCCCTCGAAGGCCGATGCGTACGTCGCTCTCGGCGCCGGGCTGGGGTGCGCCCGGTTTGGCGCACGCCCGAGCGGGCGTGGCGCCCACCCAGCGCCCGACCTCTTCGGCAGCGGCTCGCGTCTGCGCCGCGTCGTGGTGGGCGAGCACGACCACCCGGATCGGCCCCCGCGCCAGCGCCCGCAGGCGCCGCGAGAGCTCGAAGGCGCTTCGCTTCGCCGTGTCGTCGGGCGGGCCGAACGGGGCGAAGAGCGTCGGCGGATCGATGGCGCGGGGTGCGTGCGCGGCGAGGCCCGGAGCGCCGCGACCCCAGACGCGCTCGACCTCGCGGCGCGCGGTCTCCTGGGCCTCGAGCAGGTGCTCGGCGCTCGGGGCCTCGGAGAAGAACGCCCGCGCCGCGAGATCGGCGGCGCGCAGCGCCGTGCGCTCGGGTGACTCGTCGGCTCGCGGGGTCGCTCGAGCCAAGAAGCCCATGCCGGCGGCGGAGACGAACGGGCGAATCTCGCCGTCGGCGGCGTCGCTCGCGCGGGCCGCGGCCCGCACGGCGATGGCGGCGCTGCCCCAGAGGTGCGACGGCTCTTCGGAGGGGGCGCACGGATCGCCCACGAGCACCCAGACGTCGCGCTGCCCCCGCTCGACGCGCGCGACGAGGTCGACCCGTCGTGCGGGCGGCGCCGGAGAGGAGGCAGCTCTGCGGATCGCGGCGTCGAGGCTGGCGACCTCGGCTTGCGGCGTCGCGTGCGGGACCTCGAGCGAGACCGCGGAGA
>CALKVR010001226.1 GCA_938004815.1 uncultured Polyangiaceae bacterium
GTGCAGACCGGCCGAGACCTTGTAGCTCGAGTTGTCGAACTTGCCGCCCGCGTGAAGGACGGTCATCACGACCTCGGCCGCGCTGACGCCGCGCGCGTGCATGCCGACGGGGATGCCGCGCCCGTCGTCTTCGACCGAGACGGAGCCGTCGAAGTGCACGGTCACTTGGATGCGGGTGCAGACGCCGGCGAGGTGCTCGTCGACCGAGTTGTCGATGACCTCCCACACGAGGTGGTGCAGCCCCGACCCGTCGTGAACGTCGCCGATGTACATCCCGGGACGCTTGCGAACGGCTTCGAGACCCTCGAGCGCGGTGATGCTGCCTTCGTCGTAAGACTTGTCGCCGGTGTCGCGCGTTTCGGTCGTGGGGATGGGCTGGGACATCGCTTCTTCCCGCCTGACGGGGTCTTTGGTCATAGGCCGGGAGGCCCCCTGAAGCAAGCTCGCTACGCGGCCTGAATCGCGCCTTTAACCATACGAAAGACCTGGGGAATTTTGCCCTTGAAAGCGTCTCTCAGGAGGCCCTCTCGGGTGCCCGTGATGAACAGCTGCCCGCGGGTCTCTTCGAGGAACGCGAGCAGCGCTTCGGTGCGCGCCTCGTCGAGCTCGCTGGAGATGTCATCGAGCAGCTGGATGGGCCAAAGACCCGTGCTCTCGGCGATGGTCGCGCTCTCGGCGACCTTCATCGCGAGGGCGACGGCGCGGTGCTGCCCCTGAGAAGCGACCTGCCGCACAGAGTGACCGCCGAGCGCGAGGGCGAGCTCGTCGCGGTGCGGACCGAAGGTGGCGACCTTGGCGTGAGCGTCGCGCGACCGGCGCGCCGCCAGCGCTTCGAGCGCGCGCGCCGCGTCGGCGCTGCCGCCGGGCTCGTACGCCACCGCGAGAGACAAGTCGGGCGCCGCGATTCGACCAAAGGCTGCGTTGAGCGCCGGTTGGAAGCGCTCGACGGCCGCCGCGCGGATCCGGGTGAGCGACGCGCCCTCTTCGGCGGCGATGCGCTCGAACGCGTCGATCTCGGCCGCGGAGCTGGACGGGCGGCGCAAGAGCTCTTGCCGTGCGCGCAGAGCCCGGGTGTACCTCGACCCGGATCGCAGGCTCCCGCTGGCGAGATACAGCGACAGCCTGTCGAGGAGACGGCGGCGGAGAGCGGCAGGGCCGCTGGAGAGCTGGAGCTCGTCGGGGTGAAAGACGACCACCGGCGAGCGGCGGGCATAGCTGACAAGCGTGTCAGGTTCGTTGCCGTCCTGGCGCAGCTGCGTGACGCCGCGCGAGAAGCCGACGCTCTGGGTGCGGTCGAGGGGCGGTAGATCGCCGCGCTGCTCGACAAAAGCGGCCCGTACCGAGAGGGCCGCGCGGTCGTGCTGGACCACCTCACGCAGCCGGCTCGCGCGAAAGCTCCTGGACGTCGCGACCAGATAGATGGCCTCGAGGAGGGCCGTCTTGCCCTGCCCGTTGTCGCCACAGACGAGGTTGATCCCGGGGTCGGGGCGGAGCGTCGTGTCGCCCAGGTTTCGCACCGCGGACCAAGTGATCTCGCGGAGGAGGACGGTGCCGGTCGTGTGCTCGGACATGGCTTTGTCCCCGCCAGCTTCGCCGGCCGGCGGCCGCCCGGGCGGCCTCAGATCCGCATCGGCATCACGACGGCGACGAAGCTCTCTTTGTCGGACTCGGTCGCAGGGCGGATGATCGCCGGGTCGAGCTCGCCCGACACGCCCAGGAGCACCTCTTCGTCGTCGAGGGCTCCCAGGACGTCGAGGAAGTACTTGGCGTTGAAGCCGATGGTGAGGTCGTTGCCAGTGAAGTCGACGGGGATCTCGTCGAACCCGTGACCGCTCTCGGGGCTCTCGCTCGTGATGCGCAAGAGGC
>CALKVR010001227.1 GCA_938004815.1 uncultured Polyangiaceae bacterium
AACGTCAAACCATCACGCAGTCACACCACCGCAAACGAGCCCGCCATGTCCGCCAAGACCTCCACGCCGATCCGCACCAGCCGCGCCTCCAAGCAGGCCGCGCCCCAGCGATCCGTTCGTGGCGGCAGGGCGACGGCGCCTTCGCGCGGTGCTCCTTCGCGGAACGCACCGTCCCATGCTCGAGCAACCCCGGCGCCCGCGGGGCGCGCGCCGTCGAGCAGGGCGCAGTTTTCAGGATCACGGACCAACCGAATCGACGATCAGATTGTGTCGAAGACCCAAGGGGCCGCCCCCCACGTAGAGGCTGTCATGCCGAAGACGACGAACGTCCGCGCCGGGAAACCCGCCACCTTGCGCTCGGTGCAAGGGAGCAAAACTGAAGACGTCCGCAGCGGCGCCATCGTTGGCGCGACGGCGCTGGCCGACGACTACGAGTCGCTCCGGCCCGAGAGCGTCTCACCCGCCAGCGGCTCCGCCGACCTGGCTCCGGCCCCCGAGCTCGACGACCTGATCGACGACGACTCGCTCGACCGCACCGGCATCCGCCCTGCGCGCACCGAGCCCATCGAGACCGTCAAGGTCGACCTCGACCAGTCCGACGAGAGTCCGCCCCCGCTCTCCGACGAGCCCGCGGTCATTCGCGACCTGGAAGAGGGCGGCGGCGACTCCATGCTCGCCCGCTACTTCCGCGAGATGGCGATGCACCCCGTGATGGGGCAAGAAGAAGAGATCGCGACCGCCCGCGAGGTCGAGGCGACCGAGGTCGCTCACTGGATGGCGGTGCTCTCGCACCTGCCGGCCGCCGAATTCGTGCTCCTCGGCCTGGCCGAGGAGGTCGAGAAGGCCGGTCCCGAGGAGGTGCAAGCGCCTCAGCTCCCGGTGCTCTTCGGCCTGCTCAGGGCATTCAAGAAGCAAAAGAACCGCCTCACGAGCGAGCAAGAGCGGCAGTGGACCAAGCTGTCCTCCGAGCTCGCCCACGCGGTTCGGCTCCCCGATTCCGATCGGCTGTGGATGGCGCGCGGCGCCACGGTGGCGCGTGACCTGGTGGCGGAGCCCGACTTCGCCCACGACGGCGCCGACCTCGACGAGCAGCCGCCCCGCCCGAGCCTCGAGCTCGACGCGGTGTACGAGGGCTACCTCGACCGCATCCGTGTCAGCTACGAGGAGCAGCTAGCGGTGAAAAACCGCTTCGTGAAGGCGAACCTCCGGCTCGTCGTCTCGATCGCCCGTCGCTACAACCGCGGCCGGCTTCCCCTCATCGACCTCATCCAAGAGGGCAACATCGGCCTGATGAAGGCGGTCGAGCGCTTCGATCACCGTCGCGGC
>CALKVR010001228.1 GCA_938004815.1 uncultured Polyangiaceae bacterium
CGGTGATCTCGGTGGTCGCCGTGTTTTTCAACAAGCTCCTCACCGGCCGTGTGCGTTGGTCGCAGGTGATCGAGCGCGTGGTGCCGCCGTCGCCGCCGTACCCCTATGGCGCTCCCGTCGCCGCGTCCCCGGTCCCGGGGTTCCCGCCCCCGCCGGCCGGTCCCGCCGCCGCGCAGCCCGACGCACAGGCCACCTGAGCCGAACCGAGCGCGCGCGGCGCGATCAGGCCGCGCGCGCGGCGAGGCGGCGCGTGACGACGCGACCGCACGTGACGCCGATGATGGCCGCGAAGATCGTCGACGAGATCCCCCAGCTCGTCGTGCAAGCCGCGAGCTCGCCGAGGCGCTCGGCCTCGGTCTGGCCGGCCGCGTACGACGCGAAGAAGAGCGCCGAGAGCGCGTCGCGGGTGCCGAACCCCTGCGGCGAAATGGGTAGTGTAGTGAGAACGAGGAGGATCGGCAGGTAGACGAGGGCGGTGCCGGCCGGGATGTTCACGTCGAAGAAGGCGTACGAGCCCCAGGTGCCCAGCACCAGGACCGAGAGGTGCGGAATGCGCGCCACGAGCGCGATCGCGTGCCCGCGGATCCCGGCCTCGAAGAGCGGCGCGAGCAGCGTGAAGCGCTCGAGCGCTTTGGGCCGGACGCCGATGACGATCAAGTAGACGACGCCCGCCCCGAGGATGAACGGCACGTAGCCCATCGGCAGCGTCGAGAACGGCAGCGCGATCGCCACGCAGCCGAGGAGGCACCCCATCCACGTCGCGTAGGACACGAGGGTCGCGCCGGCCATCCGCGCGAGCGGCACGCCGGCCAGGCGCGACATGAGGTACGTCAGATACCCCTGACCGAGGTGGTGGTTCAGGATGCCGGGGAGGTAAGAAGCGCCGCGGAAGACGAAGAAGTCGCGCCACCGCACCCCCGGCATCGTCAAGCGGTACGCGGCGAAGTTGCCGAGCGCGTCGGCCGCGAGCAGGCAGACACACCACGCACCGTTGAACGCCAGGAACGAGACGTAGTCGAGCTTGGCGAGAGCCCCGACGAACGCCGCGTAGTCGAGCCGGCTCGCGACGAACGCGAGGAGCGCCGCCGCGATCACGAACGGCAACGCGCGACGGTAGAATGGGATGCGCGGGGCGGGCGGCTGCGACTGCGCGACGACCTTCACGTCGGGCGTGCCGGAAGCTGCGGATGAAGCCAAGCCCATACCTGGGCCTCTTTACCGCGGATTCATCGGCCCTGCGAGCCCTCGGAGCTGAAGCGAGAACGACTGTTCGAGCGCGGGCAAAATGCCGTCGTGCGAGACGTAGCCGCCGATCCACGAGACGAGGGTGAAGAAGTAGAGCGCAAAGAGGTTCCGCGCGAGCGCGAGCGGCTCCACGTCGACGGCCACCTCACCGCGGGCCTGCGCTTCGTGCACGATCGCCGCGAGCCGCCCCAGAAACTCGAACGTCAGCTGGTTCATGCGGTCGGCGTTGGGGCCGGCCGCGCCCGGCAGGTGCTTGATGAACGGTGCCGCCAGCTGCGGGGCTCGGCCGTACATCGCGACCACGCGGCCGAACACGTGCGACAGCTGGTCGGCGAGCGGCGCCCGCGGCACGCTCGCGAAAGCGTCGATCGTGGCGGCCTCGAGCAGATCGTGCATCACGAGGCAGAGCAGATCGACCTTGTCGCTCGCATGAACGAACACCGTCCCCGCGGCGACGCCGGCCCGGTCCGCTACCGCCTTCGTCGTGGTGGCGTCGAAGCCGGTCGTCGAGAAGAGGTCGAGCGCGGCTTGCCGCACCCTCTCTCGGGTCTCTTGTTTTTGCTCGGCTCGCGCCCTTGACACGGTTCGGCTTGGTCCCTATTCACTGACTATAGTCACTGACCACAGTCATTCGCAACCCGACCCCGGAAAGAGGCCCCAAATGGTCGCCGTCACCTACGACCCCGCCATGACCATGCGCCAGGCGCGAGACAAGTACTTCCGTGAGAACGCCTTCGGCGCCGACGGGGGCTACGGCGAGAAGTGGGCCGACTTCAAGCTCGGGCCCATCCCGTTCCCCTTCCCCAACCTGCCCTCGCGGGTGCGCGCCCTCCAGTTCCACGATCTGCACCACGTCCTGACCGGCTACGACACGAACACCACGGGCGAGTTCGAGATCTCGGCGTGGGAGGTCGGCGCCGGCTGCAAGGACTTCGCAGCCGCTTGGTTCCTCAACCTCGGAGGGACGGCGGGGGGTGCTCTCGTGGCGCCGCGCCGTACGTTCCGAGCGTTCGTCCGCGGTCGACAGACCGAGAGCCTGTACGGGCGCAGCGTCGAGGCGATGCTCGACCGCACGGTGGCCGACATGCGCCGCGCGACGCGCGCCGACGAGCCGATCGCGCCCGCCCGCGCGAGCGACTACGCCATCTTCGCCGCGTCGGCAGCGGCCGGCCTCGTGCTCGGCGGCCTGTTCCTCGGCGTGGGCGCCATCCTCGCCCCGTTCGCCCTGGCGGCCGGGCTCGCACGCAAGAAGGCAGCGGCGCAGGCGTGACGCGCGGCACCCGATGCGCGATCTGATATGACGCTGGTGCCATGACCTGCGTCGTCGGCCTCGTCGACAAGAAGACCGTCTACATCGGTGCGGACTCGGCCAGCGTCTCGGGCTGGACCAGCCGCGTGACTCGCCTGCCGAAGGTGTTCCGGCGCGGGCCCTTTCTGATCGGCTACACCACCAGCTTCCGCATGGGTCAGCTGCTCGAGCACGCGCTCGACGTGCCCGCTCAAGGGACGGAGCCGAACGATCGGCGGTTCATGGTGACGGTGTTCGCGGAGACGGTTCGCGCCCTTTTGAAGGAGCGCGGCGTCGCCAAGATCGAGGCGAACACCGAGAGCGGCGGGCAGTTCTTGGTCGGTTACCGCGGGCACCTCTACTCGGTGCAGAGCGATTTCCAGGTCAACGAAATGTCCGATGGCTTCGACGCGGTCGGCAGCGGCGCCGAATACGCGCTCGGCGCGCTCGCCGCGCTCAAGCAGGCCCGGCCCACGCCCAGGCTGAAGCGCGCGCTCGAGATCTCGGCGCACTTCAACATGGGCGTCTCGCCGCCGTTCTTCATCAAGTCGCTGCGAGGGTGAGCGAGGCGGCTCTCAACCGCTGGTCACCTTGATCGATCGCGGTCGCAGGGCCGCGCGCTTGGGCAACGTGAGCAGCAGCACGCCGTCCTCTAGCTTGGCGCTCACGTTCTCGGCGGCCACCTCACGGGGCAGCGCGAACCGGCGCTTGTAGGTCACGGCCCGATCGCGACCACGCGCCGCGCGGTTGGCGGTAAGCGTGAGGACCTCTTTGTCGAGATCGAGGTCGAGCCCATCGGCGGCGACGCCGGGCAGATCGACGAAGACGCGCAGCTCTTCTGCGCCCTCGTAGACGTCGATCGCCGGGGTCACGACGTAGGCGTCGGCCGTCTTGGGCTGCTGCGGTGCCCGCTGAACGCGCGGGCTCGGGTTGGTCTGGGTGCTGGCGGATTCGTGCATGACTGAGCTCCTGGGTTGGTCAGGCCGAGGCCTTCACGGGGATGCGACGGGGCTTTGCGCCCTCTGCCTTGGGGAGGTGAACGGTGAGGACGCCGTCTTTCAGCTCGGCGCGGACGGCCTCGGCGTCGATGCGACAGGGCAGCTCGATCTGCCGGACGAGCTTCTGCGCACCGCGCTCGGCGCGCGACAGCTTGAAGCCCTCGAAGGCGCCCGGCTTGCGCTCGGCGCGGAGGGTCACGAACTCGCCCTCGATCATGATCTCGATCTCCGACTGTTTCATGCCGGGCACATCCGCAGAAATGACGAGCTCGTCGCCGTTGTCGAGGAACGAGATCGCGGTGTCGGCGCGGCGCACCGCGAGCGAGTCCTGGAACTGACGCTCGAAAGCGTCGAACAGCTTCATCGTGTCGTTATGGAGCAGAGACCACATGGCAGAGTCCTCCACGGGCGGCGGCCAAGGGCCGCCGACGGGATCGAGGTTGGAGCCGAGCGGGCGCGAGCGAGCGCCTGCCCGGCGTTGGGCTCCGAGCGCTGCCCCGACCGCATCGGGCCAGCCCGCTTGCGAAGGGGAGCGTCTCGGGTACGCCGGAAAAATTGGCACGCTTCTTTCCATGTCAAGTAGGGCACGTTGGCCGTACCCTCCGGTCCCATGGCAAGACGTGGGATCGGGGCTCTTTCCGTCGCTGTCGTGGGCCTCGCCCTCAGCCGGCCCGCATGGGCCGAAGACAAACCGCCCCCGCCGATCCCCCCGCACCGGATCGTGTACGAAAACCTGCTGGGCGTCCGGGTGAATCCGCTCGGCCTCGAGAACCAGTACGCCCTCTCGTACCGGCTGCGGCTGTACGCCTCCGACTCGCTCGCGCTGCGCGACAACGCATTCGCGGTCGGGTTGAGCCCCACCCTCTCGCCCGCGATCTCGCGTTTCGGCGGCCACGTCGAGCTCCGGCCGCTCACGGTGCTCTCGCTCCAGGGCGGCTTCTACCAGGTGGGCTACCTGGGCTCGTTCGGGTCGCTACAGAGCTTTCCCGACGCGACCGTCGACTACTCCGACACGCGCCTCGACGAGCTCGAAGAGGCGGCCGCCACTATCCGACCAACGGCTTCGAGGTGCACCTGCGCGGCCTCGGCCTCGCCAAGTTCGGCCCAGTGGCGGTGCGCAGCGACACCAACGCCTACTACTCCGACGTCGACATTCGCAGCGGCGACACCGTCTACTACCACCCGCGCCTCGACCTCTTGATGCCCGACCGCGGCTGGGGTCTCACGAGCGACGAAGACCTCGCTTACGTCTCCGACTTCGGCCTCGTGGCCGGCGTGCGCTACAGCGTGGCGACCGCCTTCGTCGACGGTGAGGGCCCGGGCTCGATCATGCGGCTCGGGCCACTCGCGGCGTACACGTTCTTCGACGACCCCGGCTCCACCTGGAACAAGCCGACGCTGATCGCGATGTTCCAGTGGTGGCTCATCCACCCGTCGCGAACGGGCCAGGACACCCACCAGGGCCTGCCTTACATCGCGGTCGCGTTCCGGTTCGACGGCGAGCTCTGGCGCTCCGACTGAGCTGCGAGGAGCTCGGGTGAGCCACTGGACCAGGCTCGGCGTAACGCCGCGAACAGCATCAGCTACCGATCTATACCCTCTCCGTCAGAATCGGATGACGACACCGTCAGCTGTGGTCTCGGGCGCATCCCCGTCGAGGAAGATCGATCCGACGACGAGCGCGGCGCCGATCGCGGCGAAGCCGACCCCGAGGCCGATGGCGACGTTCGTTCCAGTCTCGAGCGCGGTGGCCGCGTCGTGGTCGTCGCGCGATCGAGAGGCGAGGAAGTCGTCGCGCGCCGACAGCGCGGCCACCCCGACGCCGGCCGCGGCACCTCCGGCCACCACGCCCAGCGCCAAGCCCGACACACCCGCCCACGTCAGCCCGTTGGGGAACCCGCCGTCGTCGGCGCGAGGGGGCAACGGCTGCGGCTCGTCGCTCGGAGGGGGAGCGGCCGTCTCGCGCGGTCGAAGCGCGTCGTCGAGCACGACGACGCCCCGCTCGGAAGCCGAGAGGACGATCGGGATCGTGATCTCTTCACCGCCGCGTCGCAGCGTGAGCGCGTGCGGCCCGGGCTTGCCGTGCAGGATGGTCGGCGTGGGCATGACGACGCCAGCGTCGATACGAGCGGTGCCGCCCGTGCCGCTGACCCGTACCGTCGCGAGGTCGCCGCTCGCGGCCGCGAGGCTCTTCTTCGCCTCGGCCGCCGGCTGCCCCTCGAGGCCGAGGGCGAGAGCGCGCGCGTAGTGATCGGCTGCGCGCGGCTTGTCACCCAGCGACAGCGCCGTCCGGCCCGCGGCCAAATGCGTGGCAGCGTGCGGGCTCAGCGAGGCGGCTCGCTCGAAGAGATCGAGCGCTGCGTCGAGATCGCCGCTGCGTACCTTCTCGGTCGCGGCCTTGTAGGCTTCACGCGCCTTGGCCTGCGCGGTGTCGTCCGCGAGAGCGGCGCCCGAGAGGGTCAACGCGAGGGTGAGCGATGCGAGCGCGAGAGGCCGTTTCACTGGTGAGGGATCAGTACGGGTTGTCGGGGATGGCGGGCCGGCGCGGGCCGGCAGGCCCCGGCTTCGCGGCCGGCTTGGTCGCCGGTGCGCTGGCGCTGGAGGCCGGGCTCGACGAAGCCGACGCGGAGACGACTGCGGCCGGCTCCGCTGTCGCCGGAGCGGCGACAGCTGCGCTGACGCTCGGCTCGTGGGTCGCAGTAGGCGACGAGGCCGCGGGCGCACCGCGAACGCTGTCCACGACCGCCGGCGCGGGCTCGCGAGCGCCCGCGATCAGGACGACGACGGTCGCGGCGGCCGCGAGGCCGCTCCCGATCAGCGCCCACGTGCGGAGCGGACGGCGAGGGCGGAGCGAGAGCGTGCTGCCGCGAAGCGTGGGGTGGACCGGATCGGCGGTGACACCGTCGCCCCGCGCACCTGGCGCGGAGCCGGCGCCCGCGCCGTCCGAGGCCGCGAGCGCCTCGACGCCCTCGGGCTGCGAGCTCTGCGAGGCGAACGAGATCGAGCCCGCGGCGGGCTCCTCGAGACCCGCGGCCCGGTGAAACGCGACGACGAGATCCTCGACGCGCTCGAAGCGCTTCTCGATGTCGCGGTCGAAGCAACGCTCGAAGAACGCGTCGAAGCCGCCGAACCCGGGGTCGACGTCGGAGGCGCGCCGAGGTCGCTCGGTGCAGAGCTTGACCAAGAGATCGGCGTCCCCCTCACCCTCGTAAGGGAGCGCGCCCGTCAACGCCTGGAAGGTGACGACACCGACCGACCAAAC
>CALKVR010001229.1 GCA_938004815.1 uncultured Polyangiaceae bacterium
GGGCTCGGCGAGCGAGTCGATCGTCCAGGACATCGGCGCCATCTACGACGGCAAGCGCTTGGCCGAAGAGCGCGACGTGGTGGTGGTGACGGCGCAGTACCGGCTCGGCGCGATGGGCTACCTGACGCACACGGGCCTGGACGCCGAGAGCCCGGCGGGCGTTTCGGGCAACTACGGCACGCGCGACCAGATCGCGGCGCTCGGGTGGGTGCAGCGCAACATCGGCGCGTTCGGTGGCGACGCCGATCGCGTCATGGTGTTCGGCGAGTCGGCGGGCGCGGTAAACACGTGCACGCTGCTCACCTCGCCGCTCGCGTCGGGGCTGTTTCACGCCGCCCTCATGCAGAGCGGAGGGTGCCGGCAGCCGGCGATCGCGCTCGCGCAGACGTCGATGAAGAAGCTCGTCGACGACAGCACCTGCGGCGCCGCCGCCGATCCGATCGCCTGTCTGCGCGCGCTCTCGGCCGAGGAGATCCTCGCCGAGCTGCCCGGAAGCATCGGCGTATTCGACGTCTCGCCCTCTCTCTCGGTCGGCTACGGCCCCATCGTCGACGGGGTCGTGCTACCCGAGTCGCCGGAGGCGGCCCTGGTGGCAGGCGCGTTCGCGCCCGTGCCGTTCGTGGTGGGGGCGAACGCCGAAGAGCTCGCCAAGTTGATCACGGTGCAGGTCGACACCGAGGCGGAGTACATCGCGGCCGTCGAGCAAGCGATGGCGCCGTACGGCCAGCAAGCCACGGATGACGCTTTCGTCATTTATACAACATCGGCGTATCCCAGCCCGCAAGACGCGTTGGTCGCGCTGCTCTCGGATCAGCGGTTCGTCTGCCCGTCGCGCCGCATCGCCCGCGCGGCCTCGGGCCACGGGTCGCCGGTGTACCGGTACTTTTTCCAGCGCCGCGCCCAGACCGCGATGGGCGCCACGCCGGCCCAGCATGGCATCGAGCTGCTCTACGTGTTCGGGACGATCCTCGACATCCCGGGCTTCACCCCCGCGCCGTGAGCGGCGCGCCGGCCGCCGAGAGCGCGCCGGCTTGGCCGGTGTACGACCCGACGCTCGATTCGACGCTCGTCCTCGACGCGCCGGTCGCGGTAACGGACGGCGTTCGCACGACCGAGTGCGACTTCTGGGACGACCTCGCGCTGCCACCCTGACGGCGGCTACGCTGCGAGCGGTGAGACCGGTCCTGCGGCGCGCGTTTCTCGGGAGCATCGGCGCGCTCGCGGCCGGCTGCTCGCAGACCTCGACCAAGAAGCCGCCGCCCGAGCCCACCGAGGACTGGCACGACGTCGCCTTTCCCGCCACCGCCGACCAGGCGGAGCAGCGCGCGCTCGTCTTCGCGCCCAAGGGCTCCACCGACTGGCCGGTGCTGGTGGCGCTCCACGGTCGCGGTGAAGCCGGGCGTGGGCTCGACAAAGGGGCTCGCGGGTGGCGCGACGACTACACGCTGATGCGCGCCTACCGCGCGCTCGCGAGCGGCAAGATCACCGCCGACGACGCCTCCGGCATGCTCTCCGACGAGCGCATCGGCGCCATCAACGTGTCGCTCGCCGCGAAGCCATTCGCGGGGCTGGTGGTCGCCTGCCCCTACACGCCCGTCCCGACCGGGCGCGGGGCCGAGAGCGCCCAGGCGTTCGGCGCGTTCGTCGCCGGCGTGCTGCTACCGAGAGTCGGCGATCTCAAGGGGCGCCCGCCCGCGCCCGAGTCGACCGCGATCGACGGCGTGAGCATGGGCGGCCGCTATGCACTGCAGCTCGGCCTGGGGCCGACCGACGCGTTCGGGTCGGTCGGTGCGCTCCAGCCAGCCATCCAAGTGGCCGAGGCGGACGCGTTCGCCGCGCTCGCGGCTCGCGCCATCGCGCGGCGGCCACGCTCGCTGCGCCTCGTCTCGAGCGAGGACGACCCATTCCTGGAGGCGACCCGCGCGCTCGCGGCCGCCTTCGAGCGTGAGAAGCTCGCCGCAGGGCTCGTGGTGACGCGCGGCCCCCACGACTACGCGTGGAACCGCGGCCCGGGAGCGATCGAGCTGCTCGTCCACCACGAGCGCGTGCTGCGCGGGCTGCCACCGCCGTGATGGTTCTCCCCCCTCGCCACGCGAGGGGGGCCGGGGGGGTGAATATGCAGCAGCGACGTTGTGAGCACCCGACGTCGCCCTCTTTCAGCAACGGCTAGCCCTCGCCGTAGGCGCGGAGCGCGCGCGCTAAGTCGAGCGCCTCGTCCTGCGTCAGCTTGTAGGTGAGAGCGGTCCCGAAGTTCGTCGGCGGGGCGGCGCGCACCTCGATCCGCAAGACGCCGTCCGTCTCGTCGAACGAGCACGACAGGAGCAGGTCCGTGTGTTTGGGGGACTTGGCGAGCTTCATCTCTCCTCCATCCTACGCCACCAATCTCCATGCCGGCTCCAAACGCCATGTGGTACCTCGGGAGCTGGTGGCGCCCCCCCCGGAAGAGACGCTCCTGACGCCGTTCTCGGCGATCGCTGCGGCGAAGCGCCCCGGCGGCAAGCCCGGCGCGCGATCGAGCCGCTTCGGCGGCAAGGCCGTCATGCTGGCCGACCTCGCCGCGCAAGGGGTGTTGGTACCGCCCGGCTGGGTCATCGAAGCCAAGACGTTCCAGCGGTTCGTCGACGCGTCCCTCCCGCGCGGTCACGACGTCGCGTCTCTCCTGAAGCTCGCCGGCTCGTCCGAGGGGACCGACCGTTCGGCCCGGGCTCGTGATCGCATCCTTCGGATGCCCCTGCCGGCCGAGCTCTCCCAGTCGCTCGTGCGGCTCTGGTCGACGACGCGGTCGGCGGCGCCGTGGGGGCTCTCGGTTCGCTCGAGCGCCACCTGCGAGGACGCGAGAAACTCGTCGCTCGCGGGCCTCGCCACGTCGCTGCTCGGGGTGCACGGCCTCGACGCGCTCGAGGACGCCGTCCGGCAGGTGTGGGCGAGCATCTACTTGCCGCGCACCCTCCTCTACTTGCAGCGCTGGGGGACCAAGAGCGTGGCCATGGCGGTGCTCGTCATGCCGGTGGTTCGAGCCAAGGCGGCCGGCGTCCTCTTCACGTCGCCCCCCGCCGGGTTGGCCGGCCCTCGATGGCGTGAAGAAGAGCGCGTCGTCCACGCGACCCTCGGCCTGGGCGCGCCGATCGTCGATGGCGCCAACGTGGTCGACACCTACCGGCTCGACGCCGAGGGCGCCGTGATCGAGTCCGTGATCGCGCAGAAATCGACCGAGCTCGTCGTCGAGGGCGAGAAGCTCCTCGCGCGGGAGGTCGAGACCGAGCGCGCTCTGGCCCCCGCCCTTTCGCCGCAGTCGCTCGTCGAGCTGACGCGGATCGCGCGGCGCCTCGTCGCGCACGAGAAAGAGGCGCTCGACATCGAGTTCGCGATCGACGGCTCGGGGCCTCACGAGCGCGTGGTGGTGCTTCAAGCCCGCCCGATCACGGGCGGCCTCTTCCCGGAGGGCGGAGACGAGGAGACGGTCTGGTCGCGCGCGAACGTGGGCGAGGCGCTGCCGGGCGCCGCCACCCCGCTCACCTGGTCGGTCGCCCGCGGCTTCAGTGACCTCGGGTTTCGCGCGGCTTTCAACGCGCTCGGTTGCAAGGTGCCCAAGGGCGTGACGCTCGTCGCCAACGTATACGGTCGCTTCTATCTCAACCTCACCGCGTTCATGGACATCGCGGGGCAGGTCCCCGGGCTGTCGCCGCGCGCCATCCTCGAGCAGAGCGGCGGCGCGCCCGACGGCATCATCGATAGGCTCGAGGCCAAGGCGAGCCAGGTCTCGAAGCGCGGCTTCTTCGTGCGCGCGCCCTTGACGTTGCCCAGCCTCCTCGCCCGCCAGCTGCGGCTCGAGCGTGAGGTGACGGCGTGGGAGACCGAGGCCGAGACCCGCCGGCGGCGCCTCTCCGACATGGATCTCGGGCTGCTCCCCGATGACGCGCTCGCTCAGACCCTGACGGCGGCGCGCGGTCTCCTGGTCTCGGCCGGTGAGCTCATGCTGACGTGTGCGTCATCTTCACTGGCCACTCACCTCGCCCTCACGACCGCCTTGGGGCGCTTCTCGCGGCGGCGCGACGGCCGCGGCGAGGGCGGGCACCCGGCCGGGGGCCGCCGCGAAGCGGCGCGGTCGGCGCAGGCTCTCATGGGCGGCATCGCCGAGGTCGAGAGCGCCAATCCAGGCCTGGCCCTGCTCCGCGTCGCGCGCATCGCGCGCCGAGAGCCCGAGGCGCTCGAAGCCGTGCTCGAGCGGCAGGCCGAGAGCGTGGGCGACGTCCCCGCCGGCCCGACACGCGCCGCGCTGCTGGAATTCTTGGAGGGCTTCGGCGACCGCGCGGTGCGCGAGGCCGAGCTCATGACGCCCCGCTGGCGCGAAGACCAGGCGTCGCTGCTCGACATGCTGGCGGCGGCGCTGCGGGGCCCCGAGGTCGACCCCGACGCGGGGCCGGCCCGCGCGCGCGCGCTGGCCGACCGAGAGATGGCCCGGCTCGAGGGCATGCTCTCGGGGGTCGAGCTCGCCGCCATCCGCGCGCTGGTCGGGCTGAGCCAAACCTACACGCGCCTCCGCGAGAAGATGCGAGCGTGGGTGACGCGGACGCTCGGGCTCGTGCGGCTCGTCGCGCTCGATATCGATCGCCGGCTGCGGCGCATCGACCCCTCGCTGCCCGAGGGCAGCGTGTTCTTCTGCACCTTCGAAGAGCTGGTCGCCGCGTTGCGCGTGGGCCGCGCCGAGATCGCCCACGTGATCAGGCTGCGCCGCGCCGAGTACCAACGCGACGCTGCGCGCCCCGACCCACCCTCCACCTTCGTCGGCCGCCCGCCGCCGGTCACCCTGCCGCCGTCTGCGGCGCCGAAGCTCTCGGGGTTGGCGGCGAGCCCCGGCGTGGTCGAGGGGCCGGCGCGCGTGGTCGTAGCGGGCACCAGCGCCCTGCCCGGGCGCGGCGAGGCCGCGTCGCTGCAGCCCGGCGAGATCCTCGTGGCGCGCGCGACCGACATCGGCATGTCGCCGCTCTTCCTCCTGGCCGCCGGCGTCGTGACCGAGCTCGGCGGGCCGCTCTCGCACGCCGCGATCGTCGCGCGCGAGTACAGCGTCCCGGCCGTGGTCAGCGTAGAGGGCGCGACCCTCAGCATCCGCACCGGAGACCGGCTCCGCGTCGACGGTGACCGCGGCGTCGTCGAGAAGCTCACCCCGACCGAATCGACCGGCCGCGCGGCGCCTTTGCGTTCATGACAGAACCGTTGTCATTACTGTACCGCTCGACGGACGTCGTCGTCGTGAGCAAGCCGGCCGCGCTCCCGACCGAGCCGCCCGAGGGCGGCGGCGACAACCTCCGTGACCGGCTCTCGGCGCTCCTCGCCGTCGGCCGGGGCGGGCGCGCGCCCCACGCCGTCTCCCGCCTCGACACCAACGTGACCGGCGCCGTCGTCTTCGCCCTGTCGGCCGACGGCGCGCGCCGGCTCGAAGCCGCCAAGGCGGCGGGCGCGTACCGGCGGGTCTACGTCGCGCTGGCCCACGGCGAGCTGGCGGATGCCGGGGTTTGGCGCACGCCTGTCGACGGCGCCGCGGCCGAGTCGGCGTTCCACGTCGCCGGGCGCGGCGGCCCGCCGGAACGGCCGACGCTCCTCGTCGGGCTCTTGCCGCGGACGGGGCGAACGCATCAGCTGCGCATCCACGCGAGCGGGGCGGGGTCTCCGCTCGCGGGTGATCGAAAGTACGGCGGCCCGAGCACGGTCCCGGCGGCGTCGGGCGCGATGCTCCGAGCGGCTCGGCCGATGCTCCACGCGGCCGCGGTGGGCTTTCCCGACGCGAACGGCGCCGAGATCTTGGTCCGCGCGGCCGTTCCGGCCGACATGGCAGCGCTCTGGTCAGCACTCGACGGGCGCCCTGAAGCGTGGGAAGAGGCGCTTGGTCTATGCGGCGTCGCCTCTTCGTCGCCACCGCTCTAGGCGCCGGGCTCGGCGCCGCCGCCGCGCTCCATCTGGCAGGCCCGATCGGCGAGGCGCTCGCGACGCCCCCACGCGAGGGTTTTCCGCCCGACCCGCCGCCGAAGTCGAACACCAAGCACTGGGTGTTCGAGATCTTCGTCAAGCAGGGCGTTCCCTCGATCGGCAAGCTCACCGCGGTCACGCTCAAGAAGGCCGAGGCCACGCCGCGCGTGATGGGCCGCTACGCCCTCGAGCTGTGGGTGGGCACCGAGATCCTCGACCGGCTGCGCTTCAACGTCCCGCTCGGCGGCGACGGCCCGCGCGAGGGCGACGATCAGCCCGGCCGCAAGCGCCCGAAGTTCCGCGCCAACACGAAGCTCTTCGTCCGCATGGCCGATAGCGCGCGCGCGACCCGCCTCCGGTTCATCGATCGGGCCACCGCCGAGACGACCGTGTTCCTCTGGCCACCCGAGCCGGGCGGCAAGCTCAAGCTCGCCGGCGGCGACGCCAAGGCGCCGGCCGACGGCGGGGCGACCGACGCGGGCGCCAAGCCTACCGACGCCGCGGTGAAACCGTCGGACGCAGGCGCCCGTGACGCGGGGGCCGGCGACGCGGGCAAGCACCAGCCGACCGAGCCCTGACGGGTGCACGCGCGCCGCGCGCTCTCGAGGACGCAGCTCGTTGATCATCGCCCCGGCAGCGCGAGCGAAGAGACGACGCGATCGAGCTCGGGCGACTCGAGGACGGGGATGCCGGTGATGGACAGCGCTTCGGTGAAGCTCGCGACCTGCGAGGCATCGACGTGTTGCATCTCCGCGCTCTCGAGAATGTCACCTTCGATGACGCCGAACTCGGCGAGGTCCTCGGGGAGCTCGGGGATCGTCATCTCGCCCGCCTCGGGCACCAGGTGGACCGCCCAATAGACGGCGTTGCCGTCGCGGCGCCACCGCTGCTCGACGGCGACGTAGTCGCCGCGTTCCCCACCCGCGCCTTCGGTCCACCGAAGGGTCAGCGGCTCGTGGGTCGGCGGGTGAATGTCGAAGGCGGCCAGGCGCGAGGCGTCCCATGCGAACAGCGAGGTGTCGGCGTCTTCACCGCAGCGACGGATGAGCCGCGTGAGCTGCGCGCCAAAGGGGCCTTCGCCGTGAGTAGACGCTCGCATGCAGTGGAAGTTGCCGAACACGACCGGGTGATCCAAAGCATCAGAGAAGCTCGCGCTCGGGTTTGGGATGTCGAGCCAGACGCCGGCGAAGAGCGCGCTGGCGTGGGCCTCCTGCGACGCGACGCTCGAGACGTACAGGTTCGCCAGCGGGGCGATGCCGGTGACGTCGACGGGCACGCTCGCCACGGGCAGGTTGTCCCACGTAAAGGTGTGGATGGCGCTCCCGCCTGCCTCGAAGGCCTGGTCGGTGACGAGGGCGTAGTCGAGGATGCCGCCCGAGGCGTCGCGGGCGATCACGGCGAGATCGTAGAGCCCATCGGGAGTGCACCCCAACGCCACCTCCGTGTAGCTCGTCGCGGCGGTGGACTCGCTGAAGCAGCTGCTTTGGATCTGGTAGTAGCTTGCGTCCGGTTTGGCCGGGTACGAGGCGGTGATCGTCATCGTGGAAGACGAGGGCTCGGTCGGGTAGCTCGTGCGCCAGACGTTGAGGCGGAGCAGGGGCGGCGGCGCGCCCTCGAAG
>CALKVR010001230.1 GCA_938004815.1 uncultured Polyangiaceae bacterium
GTGGATCGGCTTGTAAGGCCCCCCATCCCACGGCATGCCCTCCTCCTTGTACTTCTTGAACTCGGATGGTGGCGTGCCATGGGGAACCTGCCCCAGCCGAAGCGGGTAGCACCCGCGACCGGTGTCGTAGATCGCCGGCCCCTCGGGCGGCGTGTACTTCTCCGCCATCATCCGCACCTCTTCTTCATTCAGAAGCGGATCGGCGGCCAGCGGGCTCATGCGCGAGAGGATCTTGCAGACTGTCTCCATCGACATCACCCAGCCGCCACCTGCAGGGACGTCGGCCGGGTAGTAGGTCTGAAACTGGAGGGGCAGGTACCGAGGATTCGCCCCCGCCCCCAGGTCCGCGATTCCCGGCGTGCCTAGGTGCGCTTGCGGCTGGCCGTTAATCTGAGCCGCAACCCAGCCGTCCTCGGTGGTCCGCGCCTCGAACGGGGTGAGCCCCCACCAATCGCGTAGGACCGGGACGTACTGTGCGTAGTTCGCGCCGCCAAGAAACAGCTTGCTCGTGATCTCGCCGAGCACGTTGTAGTTGATGTTGTTGTAGTCGGGGAAGTACCAAGGCGTCCGGTTGAACGTGTCTTGTTCAAGCGGGCCGGGAAGCGTGAGAAAATAGCGGTAGTCGCCGGGATCGAGGCGCGCCTTGTCGAGCACGTCGCCGATCATGTTCCACCCGGAGGGCGCGTCGTCGTACCAGCCTGACCGATGCCGGAAGAGCTCCTCCGGTGTGATCACCGCGAGGCCTGGATAGCTCGGCGACTCGGGGCCCACTTCGAGCAGCTCGCTGAGCGGCGTCGACACAGTCGGCCCGGTCGAGCGGGGCCCGAGCTGTCGGATAGCGGCCATGGCGGTGAGGAGCTTGTTCGCGCTCGCCATCGGAATCCGATGGTCCACCTCGATCGGCGGGTACCCCTCCTCGGCAAGGGTCAGGGCGACGGAGAGCTTCAGCTCGTTGTCACGCGCGACCGCGAACTGCAGGCCGCGAACGCCGTGCTTGTGCATGTACTCCTGGAAATACGCCGCGAGGAGCTGGTGTGGCTCGCCCTCGCCCACGACGAGAGGCGACCACGTGTGGGTCATCTGCTGGGCCCCCGCGCTGTACGGCTTGTCCGGGCGGACGCGTCGCGGCGGCGCCCCGGTGCCTGGCATCTCCGGAGCGAGCTCGCCGTCAGGCCCGCGCCGCCACTGCAGCAGCGTTGGATCGATCTCGGGCGCCGGGGACACGTAGTCGAAGATGACCGACCGATCGTACTCGAGCTCGGGAAAGCCGTCGCCGTCATCGAAATCGTCGGGCGCTGCGCGTCCTCGCGCGGGGCTCACCGCCGAAACCAACGGCCCGCCTCCCGACCAGTCGAGGTTCCCGCGAGAGCGCCGCGTGAGCTTCCGATGGAGGGGCTTATGAACGCCCGCAGGGACCGCGATCAGCGTGCAGCGCCGATCTCCGCCCATCGGCGCCTGGACAATCGAGAGTTGCAACGGCCAAAGGTTCGATGCCGTGAGCGTTTGCTTGATGGTCTCTAGCTCCTGGAAGGAGAAGGGCCCGATCGAAAACGTACCGCCGGTGAACCCCTCGATCGGCCAAGGCGGCCAGGGCGCGAACGTGTCGACCTGCCACCAGCCGAATATCTGGTTACCAGGTTCCTGCTCCATGATGCGGATGTAGCCGTAGCCGTCGGCGCCGAAGGAGAGTGGCGCATGGAGAGGCAGCATCGCCGCCGGCCGAGCCCACCCATCGAGCATGGCGTGAAAGCACTGGTGCTCCCACACCGCGGCGGGGAAGACATCACGCCAGTACTGGCAGCTCCACTGGTTGACGCGTGACGGGGCGGTGTCGAAGACCGCGCAGAAGCGCGTGTCGGCCTCGCTCGCGAGCCCCGGGTGGTACGCATCGAGGGAGAGGAGGTTTTGCCCCGTCCCACCCTTCGCGACGTAGAACGCTTGCTCCAGACCCGCCACCTCCAGATCATAGACGACGCGGCGCCGGTACGCGCTGTCGTCGCCGACCGGCGCGTAGCGGCTGAACACCACCGCGAAATACGTGACATCGCCGTAAGCGGTCCCGGCGATCAGATCCGGCCGCCACCCGAGCAGGGCACGGTAGTCCAGCGTGTCTTCGAGAAAGAGCGCCGCGACGATGACCAGATCCTGCTCCTCGTGTGGAACGGGGAGCAGACCAGCGTCACGAGCGGCGTGGCGCCCGCAGTCGTGAATCGCAATCATGACGGATATGTCATGCGGTAGCCCATCGTTTTTTCGGCTACGGAGCACGTCGGCGGCGAAAACCGCCACGGCTGGGAGACCGATGCGTCACCGGTGGCTGGTTGGTTTTCGTCGAGAGCGAGCGAGGTCGGTGGCGAGTCGCGCGGAGCGTACGACTGTACGCGAGCACGCTCGACGCCGA
>CALKVR010001231.1 GCA_938004815.1 uncultured Polyangiaceae bacterium
ATGGTGGCCTTGGGGCCGAAGTCGAGGAGGGCGTTGAGGCAGGGGGCCCAGAGCGTTCCGCTGACGATCGAGGCGACGACGATCCCCGCGTAGGCAAGCGCGGGGCTGCCCCGCCGACGGAGGTGGGGACCGCCGGTGGCGAAGAACACGGCGGCGCACGCGGCGGCGAGGAGAAGACCGAGTCCGAGGCCATGCAGAGCGGTCGTGCCGAGGCAGGGGTAGCGCTTGTGGAGCTGCGTGAAGAGAGGGACCGTCCAGGCCACACCAGGCACGAGCATCGCCGCGTAGCGAAGCAGCTTGCGCACGGTCGTCATCCTCGCAAACGTACGCGAGCGCGGTCCGCGGAGGTAGGAGCGAGCGCCCTGGCGTCGTCTCCCTACTCGTCAGAAAGGCTCGGCGCGCCGCACGCGAGCCACTCGCCGAGGAGGGCGCGCTCGTCGTCCTCGGGGCCGCCCGCGGGAGGCATCGTGAAATTGTGGTCGCCAGAGCGCGCCCAGATGCGCTCGGCCTGGGCGCGGATCCGATCGATGTCGTCGAAGTCGATGCCGAGCGGAGCACCCTGGCGCTCGGCTTCGGGCATCCCCGAGGCGTGGCAGCCGTTGCACCAGCTGATCAGGAACGGCCCGCCGAAGCTCTCGAACGTGAGCTCGCTGTCCTCGGGGCACGGTCGCTCGTCGAAGGTCTCGTATTGCGTGTCCACCGACGTGTCGGAGCCGCCCTCGCTGGTCTCCGACGTGTCGCTCTCGCCCTCGCAGCCCCACAGCAACGCGGCCGCGACGAGCACGAGGCAGAGCAAGTCACGCGAGCAAGGCATGGAGCGGCTCCGCGTTGGGGAGGTACGGGGTCGCATCGACGCCGACGGCGCCGAGCAGCCCGGAGACGAGATTGGAGTATTGAAGGATCGTGCCGTCGGCCGAGCCCACGCCGGTCGCGAGATCGATGGGCAGGGCTTCGAGGTTCTCGCCGGTGGCGCCGATCGAGCGGCCGCCCGTGATCCCGCCGCCGAAGAAGAGCGCGCTCGTGACGGGCCAGTGGTCTTTGCCCATCGCGCCGTTCAGGAGCGGCGTACGGCTCATCTCGGAGACCACCGCGACCACCGTCTCGTCGAGCATCTTGGAGCCGGGGGCCTTGCCGGGCCGGCTCGACAGCTCGTCGCCGAGCGTCTTGAGCGCGTCCATGAGATCCTCGAACAGCGTGGCCTGCAGATCGTTGCCCGCGTGGGTGTCCCAGGGCGCGAACGACTGCTCGAGGTGAACGGTGTGGCTCAGGCCCTCTTGCAGGGCGCGGAGCGCGATATCGATCTGCACGCGGATGTCGAGCGTGAACGAGAAGTCGTCGCCGAACGCGTCGGAGAACCCCTTCAGCGCGTCGCCACGATCGAGCGATCGGACAAAGTCGTCGATGCGGCGCGCGTTGTACCCGAGCTGGCCGCGCGTCTTGCGCTCGCGCTCGGCGCGCGCCTTGACGTAGTCGGCTATCAGCGACGCCTCGGTCGGGCTCGGCGCGAACCGGGCCACGCTGCCCTCGGGCGGCGGGAAGGCGAGCGAAGGATCCATGAGCCCCTTGACCTGGGTGAGCGTGCCGGTGCGCGCCGCGATCGAGGCGAGGGGACCCGTGTACGCCGTCGGCCCGAGCACGAGGTACGGCGCCGGCAGATCGGCGGCGAGCTCATAGGCTGCGATCGCGCCGACGTCGGGGTTCGTCTCGGACGCCGTGCCGGTGAGGATGCGCTTCGTGCAGTCGGGGTGGTTGATCGACTGCACCTGGATGCCGTTTACGACCGTCGACGCGCCGCCGTAGGCCTCGAAGAAGGCGCGCGCGTTGGGACGGCTCGCGTGGGTGAAGATCGGAATGCCGCTCACGATCTCGGTGGTGCCCGCGGGGACATCGACCGTCGCGAGACCGGGCTTGGGGTCGAACAAGTAGGTGACGTCCCAGCCGCCGTAGACGAGCACGAGCAAGAGGTTCTTCGGGGGCCGCGCGCCCTCTGCCTGCGCCGGTCGCCCCGCCGACGCGAGCCCCGCGGTCAGCGCGCCGAGGCCACCCATCATCCAGTTTCTTCGCGAGAGTGTCATGGTGTCCTCCGAATCCTCAGTAGTAAGCGACCCGAACGTCCTGCATCATCGCGGCGAGGAGCGTCTTGTAGGCGCGCCGCACGTCGCCGCTCTCTGCGAGCGCGGCCGACCAGAGCGCGAACGACTGCGCGACGTCCTCCGAGTCGGCGCTCACGAGCTCACCGAGAACGCGTGCGTGGAAGATCGCGAGCTGCTCCTTCACGACCGCTTCGTCCGTCGCGGTCGGATCGACGCCGAAGAGGTAGCGCGCGGCGGGGTCGGGTTGCTCGAAGTCGCGCTCCACGACGAAGGCCGCCGCCTCTTCTGCGAAGCCCCGCAAGAACAAGCTGGTCGTGGCGTTGTCGGTGAAGCTCGACCGCGTCACGTACTGCGAGTCCATGCCGCCGCCGATCACGCGGTAGCCGAGGATGCTGTCGCGCGGTAGCTCGACGACGCCGATGTCGCCCGCGGAGAGCTGCGTCAAGTCGGTCAACCAGACGAAGCCGGTGAGGTCCTGGAACATGGTCGCGAGCTCGTCGGGTCGTGCGCGCCGGAGGCCGATGGCAGCCTCGGCCGCGTCTTCGTCGGCGGCGTGCGAGACGCGGAAGTCATCCGACAGCACCACCGCCTTGGCGAGCGCCTTGGCGTTCATCCCGGCGTCGAGGAACACCTCTTGAAGCTCGGCGGCGCGCTCGAGCGGCACCTCCTCGAGACCGACGTGGTTGAAGTAGGCGTAGAAGCGCTGCGCCGCGCAGAGCGAGAAGCGCGGATCGTCGGCGATGAGCTGGCCGAGATCCTCGAGCGTCTCTCCGGGCTTGCCGAAGAACGCGGGCTCGCGCATGTCGATCTCGAGGTACGTCTCGAAGACCCCGGGGAACCACATCTCTTGTGACGGGTAGCTCGGGTACATCTCCGTGTCGGCGACCACGACGATCGGGTAGATGTCCTTCATGAAGCTCGCGAGGGGGTCGAGCGCCTGGTGGCAGCTCGCGCAAGCTTGGTTCTCGACGACGGCGTCTTGCACCGCGTTCGGGTCGGCGACGTTGACCGACGTGTCGAGCTCGACGTCGCGCGAGAGAAAGTCGTAGCAAAGCAGCGCCCGAGAGAGAGCATTGGCGCGGCCGCGGTTCGCGTTCGACGGCGTGCTCTGCCACCGAACGTAGAACCACGAGTCGGTGAGGATGCCGGCGTTGCCGCGGCCGTCCTCCCACTTGGTCGCCTGCCACTCGGGGCCGGCGGGGTCGTAGTCGAGGTCCCAGACCGTGGCGACGATGGGGTCGGCGAGCGTGTAGTCGGCGGTGACGATCTCGCTGTACGGCAGATCGTTCATCACCACGTGCTCGATCAGCTTGAGCGGCGCCTCTTGCACCGAGCCGTTGATCTTCGATTGGTCATACGCCTCGAGGGGCGCGACGCGCTGAAAGCCGGCGGGGTAATAGGCCCAGTCGGGTCGCACGAGCAGGCCCTCGTTGTGCAGATCACGCATGGTCCGGCCGAAATCCTCGGTCGCCAAGTAGCCGTCGACGATCCCCTCGAGCGCGGTCGGGTCGGCGTCGACCGCCACCAGCTCATCGAGGCTCGGCCGCTTGCCCCGGAGGACCATCGACGCGCGGCCGAGGTGCTCGGTCGGTGACAAGTAGGAGAGCTCGGCGTCGGGCTCGGGCGCGGGCGGGTCGGTCTCGACGGTCTCGTTGCTGCACGCGGCCGAGAGCGACAAGAAGGGGAGAAGCGCGAGAGCGGCGTGTCGTCGCATGTCGCATCGCAGTGCAACCCGGATGCCGCGGCCGGAGCCCCTCGTCGGTCCTGAAAACACCGCGATTCAGAGGCCTTGGCCCGCCGCATCCGTCGCAGCCAGGCGACGCGTCACCTGCATGCGACGGCAGGCGAGTTGCGCCGGCCTCCATGAAGCTGCTCTCCTTGTCGGCGAGGCAAACGTGCAGCGCTCCTTCCTTCTTTCAGTCAGCGCGGTGGCCGTCGTGGCCGGCGCGTGCACGACGGAGATCCTCGTGATCGACGACGACGACGGCCAGGGCGGCAACGGCGGCGCACAGCCGAGCGGCGCCGGTAGCGCGAGCACGTCCAAGAGCGCGACCGTCTCGGGCACCGCGACGTCGGTGACGGCGACTTCGGTGACGGCGACCTCGGTCACGGCGACCTCGGTCACGGCGACGTCGGTGACGGCGACCTCGGTCACCGCGACGTCGGTCGCCGCGACATCGACGGCCAGCGGCTGCGTTCCGACGCCGGAGATCTGCGACGGGCAAGACAACGACTGCGACGGGGTGCCCGATGACGGCGACCCCGGTGGCGGTGCGTTCTGCCCGACGGGCCAGCTCGGCGCCTGCGCCGACGGCACCACGATCTGCCTCGGCGGGATGCTGCAGTGCGCGCAAGACGTCCAACCGTCGCCCGAGATCTGCGGCAACGCCGTGGACGAGGACTGCGACGGCGACGCGCCTGCCGCCCCCACTACCTACTTCAACGAGACGTTCGCCGACAACGCGCAGGGGTGGACGCTCGGGCCCGAGTGGCAGATCGGCCCTGCGGCTCCGTCGTTCTGCAGCAACGGCGGCGTCACGGGAGACGACCCCGCGGTCGATCACACCGCGACCGCCGACAACGGCGTCGCGGGCGTGATCATCGGCGGCTGCTACTCGACGCAGCTCCACGCCGACCGCTGCATCACGAGCCCGACGATCGATCTGTCGTCGGCCGCCGGCACCGTGCTCCTCAGTTTCTGGCGGCACCTCCACACCGATTACCCGCGCTTCATCTCCAGCCACGCCGACGTCTCGCTGAACGACGGCGCGACCTGGGTGCCGTTTTATTCGGTCCCGCAGGGCCAGTTCGTCAACGATCCGGCGTGGACGTTCCAGAGCATCGACGTCACCGCCTTCAAGAGCGCGACGTTCAGGGTGCGCTTCTGCTACTCGGCCGAGTCGCAGGGCATCTTTCCCGGCGGCGGGTGGAGCGTCGACGACGTAGAGCTCACGGACGCGCTCTGCAACTAGCCGTCTGCGACTAGAGGACCGTCGGACCACCGAAGATCCGCTCGAACCGGTATGCTGATCGGTATGCGGTACCTGACGGCACTCATCGCGACGGTCCTGGCGGTAGCGGCCTGCAAGTCGGACGCAACCGACACCTCCGGCAGCGCGGCGGCGGCGGCATCGGGCGCGGCGACGACGGCGGTCGCCGGCGATACGGCCGCGGCACCTGCGAAGGCGGGCGCGCGCATGGGGGGCCAGGTCGTCGTCGTGGGCGCTCACAACGTCGAGCTGAAGATCTACGATCGCGGCCTCGTCGAGGCGTGGGTTTTCGACGCGAGCGGCAAACAGATCGCCGACGCGCAGACGAAGCTCTCGGTCCGGCCGCCGGACGGCGGTGCCGGCGTCGCGTTGAGCTTCGACGGCCCATCGATGCGGCTCGTCGGCCACGCCAGCAAAGAGGCGAAGCTCCCGAGCGGGCCGCTCGAGGTCGAGCTCTCGCTCGCCGGTGGCGCCGCGGCCAAGGCCAAGCTGGAGGCGCCGGTGCTCTTGTCGGGCCCGCGGATCAGCGGGGCGCTCGTCGTCGCCGGTAAGCACAGCGTCGAGATCGCGCTCAGCGCCGACGGCAAGATCCAGGCGCTCGTGCGCGACGCCGCCGGTGATCTCGTCGATGGCAAGCTGAAGCTCGCGTTGAAGGTCGGCGAGGCAGAGGTCGAGCTCGCCTGGGACGGGGCCGCGAAGTTCATCGGCCAAGCCGGCGCCGGTGTCGATTTCGCCACCGGCCCCGTCTCGATAATCATCGACGGCGACGTCGTCGCCAAGCTCCCCAAGCTCGCGGTCCGCGCCGAGTCCATGCACAACGGCCGCCTCGTCGCGGTCGGCGGCTACAGCCTCGAGCTCGTCGCCGATGCGGGCGCGCTGATCGCCTACGTCTTCGACGCAAAGGGCAAGGCGCACGCGTCAGGCGATCTCGCGATCGTCCTCCAGCTCGGCAGCCACGCGCTCGAGCTCGCGTGGGACGCGCCGCGCCTCGCGTACAAGGCCGCCCTCGCCGCCGACATCGAGATCGACGCCGAGCTCACCGCTATCGTGAAGGCCGGCGGCGAGGTCTTCGTCGGCATCGCCCCGCCGGCCGCCAAGGCCCACGCCGACATCGATCTCGACGCCGACGCCTCGGCCAAGGCCAAAGCCGAGGCCGACATCAAGGTGCCGACGCCCAAGGGCAAGGCCGAAGCGGGCGCCTCGGCCGGCAAAGGCGGAGCGAAGGGCAAGGCCAAGGTCGGCATCGGGTTCTGAGGGGTTCAGCAACCCGCGGCAGCTACGGCTTCCCCGGCGACCGGAGATGCCAACGCCGTTAGCTTGAGCGCGTGCTGCGCGCGGTCGTGCTTGGAATCTTGCTCGCCGGGTGTGGGGCTCGCAGCGAATTGCCCGCGCCGGACGGCGACGGCGATGAGGGCGGCGGCGGGGGGGCGACCCAGTGCGAGCTCGCGGAGCAACGGTTTCGGCTGCGAGGCACCATCCGCGACTTTCGCGACGACCATCCCGACTTCGAGCAAGGCGTGCTCGGCGACGATCGCGGAATCGTGGCGATGGCGCTCGGGCGCGACGGGCTACCGGTCTACGCCAGCGACGACGATCTCTGGGTCTTCGTCGACGGTACGCTCGTCGTCGACCTCGGCGGCGTTCATTCGACCCAAAGCGCCGGCTTCGAGGTCGATGAGCTGGCAGACGGGCTCGGTCTCGTCGACGGCGAGCGCTACGATCTCGCCATCTTCTTCGCCGAGCGGCAGACCTCGGGCTCCACGTTCACGCTCGGGCTCGCCAACTTCGCGTTCTGCGAGTAGGCCGTCACCGTGCCCAAGGTGGTCGAGGGTGCGCTCCACCAGGGCTCAGATCGATCGGGTTGCGCGCACGTACGAGCTTCATGCGCCATCGCTTGCTCGCCGCTCTGTTTCTCGTTGCCTGCGCCGGTGAGGCTTCGTCCGCGGCGACGAGCAGCCGAGCGTCCGGAAACGACGGCACGGACATTGCTGACGTGTCTGCCACCGCTTCGACCTCGGCACGCCCGCCGCGCGACGGCGAGCCCATCGAGCGGGCGGTGGTTCGCGTCGACCCGGTGACGTTCGAAGAGACGCGGCTGGGCGCCATTCGGGTCGAGAGCAAGCCGCCCTTTCGCGCCGAGGCCTTGACCAAGGAGGCGAAGCTCGTGGCGCTCGTCGACGAGATGAACGCGCTCGATCACGTCATGTCGGCTGGGCTCACGACCAGCCCGCCGCAGCGCGTGGAGCGCTCGTCGGACGAGTTCTTTCGGATCATGCAGTACGGCTGGCTCGCGAAGACGCACGCGGTGGAGCTTCGGTTGCCGAGCGCGGCGGGCGCCCCCCCGAGCCGCTTCGATGTCGTCGTCGAAGAGAGCGGCGAGCCGCTCGTGCTCGGGAGCGTGACGGTCGACGACATGAGCTACCTCGCGATCGTCGCGGGGCCCACCGAGCACCGCGCGCGTCTCGGCAAGCTGGTGAAAGAGCTCAACGGGCGAACGGGGGAGTCGGTCCGCGTCCCACCGCCCTCGGGAAAACGAGGCAGCTACGGCCGCGGGATCGCGCGCGGCACCCCGGGGCACTGGCCGATGTTGCGTGACGAGCTTTATGAGAGCGGCGCGATCTTGGTGCCGTCGGGCACGAAGACGCCCGAGGCCGTGCGGATCGAGGGCGCGCGCTCGCAACACGGATCGTGGTGGCTGTCGGTGCAGGTCCCGGGCGGTCTGACGGTGGTTCCCGCTGCCGACGACACCCTCGTGCAGCTCTCGGGCCCGCCCGGCGGGCCGCTCGGCTTTCGGGTGCTGCGCTACCGCGACGTGAAGTACGACGCCGCCTCGCTCGAGAAGTACGTCGCGTCGCTCCACGGGTCGCGGGCCGACTACGTCGCCGGCAAGGTGACCGAGGTCGAGATCGCGGGGCGCAAGCTCCTCGCCCTGCCGTTCCGCACCGGCGACGGCCCGAGCGCCTCGCAGCGCCTCGTCGTGCTCTGGCCCGCCGTCTACCACCTCCGAAAGGCCGATGAGCAACGCGAGGTCGGCGTCGCCATCGAGCTCACCGCGCGCGGCGACGGCCCCCCCGACGCGAAACGACCGCTCGAGCACGACACGCTCGCGTGGGTGCTCGCCTCGCTGTTCGTGGACCTCGATCGCTCCGACTATTGAGCGGCGCAGCGTGCGCACGGGTGTTCTGCCTGGCGGCCCAGCTGTGCCTTGCCCATGCGAGCGTGAGGGCACCCTCGGTTTCGGTCGACGCACCGGTAATGACGACACTGCCCACCGCGCGCCCGTACTGCGTCGCATCGCGGTCTTGTTACACTCGACCGCTTGTTAGAGCCCGAGCTCGACGTGTTCGATTGTCCTTCGTGCGGGGCCCACGTTCGCCTCGTCGACGCCGATCGCACACGCTGCGCGGCGTGTGACACCCAGGTCGATGTGCCGAAGCCCGTGCGAGAAGCGCGGGGGCTTGCGGGCGATCACGCCGCGCTCGATCGCGAAGCGCAGGCGATTGCAGAGAGAATCGGCCGCGCCCCGCACCCTGCTCTGCGGGTGCTGACCCTGTTCGAGAGCTCGTGCGCGTTCGTGCTTTTGCTCCCGGTCGTGGCCATCGTAGCCACGGGCGTTTCGGCGGTGCTCCTCCGATCGTTGGCTCCCCATCTGGGGGTGGCCGCCGCCGACGACCGCTCCACGACGTTCGGCGCCTTCTTCGTCACCGCGCTGTTCTGGGGCGGTGGGGTCGTGCTCGCCACCTACGCCGGGCGCCGGCTCGCCGGGCTCCGCGAGCTGCAAGCGGGCCTCGCCGCCAAGCCACCCGAGCGGCCCGGCGGGTCGTCGTCGTGCCGAACCTGCGGCGCGCCTCTCGCGGTCGCGGCGGGGGCGTTGGCGGTTCGATGCCGGCACTGCAGCGCCGAGAACCTGGTCGCGATCGAGCCGGGGTGGCTCGCGCGCGCGAAGCACGCCAAACAGAAGCGCGGTGAAAGCGTGGTGGCGGCGGCGCGCGCTTGGGATGCCGAGGTCGCGCGCCTCCGGCGGAGCGCCAGGGTGCGTGCGCTCGGGGTGCTGCTGGTGGCCGGTCCGATCGTCGCGTTCCTCGGTGCGGTCGTGCTCGGTAGCCCGCCCACCGTGCGCGAGACTCCCTTTCAGCGCGAGTCGCGCCTCGCCTCATGGTGGACCGCGACTATGCGAAAGCGGACTTCGACGCTTTCAGCCCGCTGGTCTCGCCCGCTGGCTGTAGCGAGCCCACCAAGCCGCGTGGCTTTCGTTTTCCGCCGGTCGGTTGTGACGCGGACGGCTGCACCGTGCCGTGGTACGTCGCCCTCACCGTCGGCGCGCGGCTCCGGCTTTCGACGCGGGAGGACGCAGACATCCTCGTGCTGTTCTATCCCGCCGGTGATCCGCCTTTCCCAAAGGCCTCGCGCGGAGAGCTCTTGGCGAAGGCGAGGCCCAAGCCGGGAGCCGACGTGGAGCTGATCGCCCCTCGCGACGGCTTCTACCTCGTTCTCTACCACCAGGCCGGTGCGACCTCCGACCGCCGCCACGACCTCTGTGTCGAGCTCGTGCGCTGACGTGGGCTCGGGGACGCGAGCGTGCTGCCGGCCCTTCGCTGACGCTCTAGCGGGGCTCGGCCAAGCCCCACGCCTCGGCTACCCTCGACGGATGCGACTCCCTCGCTTCTCTGCGGTGTGGCTCCTCGCGGTCGGCGCGTGGCTCGGCTCCTGCGGTGACTCCGACGCAGACAGGAACAAGACCTGCGAGGTCGGTGAGGACGAGCCCGGCATGCCGTGCGACACCGAGGGCCAGACGTGCTCGTACGCAGACGCCTTCTGCATCTACCGGTCCGAGTGCCGGGGCGGCGTGTGGACCAAAGGCACGCTGACCTGTGCGGAAGGCGGCGGCGGGATGGGAGGCGCGGCGTCTCAGAGCGCCACCGCGAGCTCCTCCAGCGGCGTCGCGGAGGGCGGCGGGAGCCCTAGCGGCTACTCGCTCCGGTTCTACGGCAACGGCGTCGGCGACATCGATCGCGTGAAGATCCCCATCGACGCGCCCCCTCCGGACGCGTCCCCCGGCCCGCCCGCCGACGTCGGCGCGGAGGACTTCACGCTGGAGTTCTGGATGTTGTCCCTCCCCTCGGACAACCTGGCCGGTGCGGTCACGTGCGGCGACAACCTCGCCTGGATCAACGGCAACATCATCTTCGATCGGGATCGCTACAACCAGGACCGCAAGTTCGGCGTGTCCCTCGCTGGCGGCCACCTCGTCTTCGGCGTGAGCGGCGACGGCACCGGGGACCACACGATCTGCGGCGCCGCCGACGTGACCGACGGCGCGTGGCACCACGTGGCCGTGCAGCGCCGCCGCGCCGACGGCCGCATGTGGCTCTTCGTCGATGGCGTCCTCGAGCGCGAAGAGGACGGTCCGGACGGTGACGTCTCCTACCCGGACGACGGTGTCCCCGGCGACTTCTGCGGCGGGCCGTGCACGAACAGCGACCCGTTCCTGGTGATCGCTGCAGAGAAGCACGACGCCGGGCCCGCCTATCCGTCCTTCGCGGGGTTCATCGACGAGGTTCGGCTGTCGCGCGCGCTCCGGTACACGGTCGACTTTCCGCGCCCCGTCGCTCCCTTTTCACCCGACGCAGAGACCGTCGCGCTCTACCACTTCGACGATCCGGGGCTCGTGGCCACGGACTCCTCCGGCGCGCCGGGCGGCCCCAGCCACGGCAGCCTGGAGGTGGGCGGCAACCCCGAGGGCCCGCAATGGGACCCAATGAACCCGTTCTGACCCGCACGACGGCTCTTCAAGCGCGACGCGGGAAACGCGTTCGCAGTCGACGATCGTGAGGTGATGTCTACTGCTGGTGGCAGATCGAGCACTGGTTGTCGGCGCTCCACGAGGACAGCGCGTCGTTCGTCGCATCCATGTCGGTGAAGGACGCGACGCGCGCGTCGATCGTGGCGATGCGATCGTCGAGGAGAGCCTGGTAGGGCCAGTCGGCGTAGGTCGCCGACGTCTTGGCCTGCTCGTAGAAGCCGAGCGCGTCGGCCTTGCGGCCCGCCTTCGCGAAGACGTCGCCCATGAACACCGAGGCGCCCTCGACGTTGTGCCACGCAGCCGCGGTGTTCAGGCACGCCGGATCGTCGGGGCTACCGCTGGCGCAGTAGTCGGTGTTCGCCTCGACGGCGGCGAGCGCCATCTGAAAGTCCGGATCGGTCGCCGGCAGATCGGCGTAGACGAGCAGCTTCGAGAACAAGACGAAGGACGGGTAATGGTCGATGCCCTGCTGGAGGACGGCGAGGCCCTCGGCCACGGTCGCCTCGTCGCCGAGCGCGCGCCCGGTGTTGACCAGAATGGGGCCGAGCCACGCCGGGATGCGGTGGTCGGTCGGGCACAGCGCGTACGCTGCCTCGAGCGCGTCACGCGACTTGGTCGCCGATGCCGCGGTAACGGCGAGGTCGCCCGCCTCTTCCGGCAGCGGCTCGGCGATTCGCCACAGGTAGCCGAGCCCGACGAGCAGGGCGAGCTGCTCCTCATTCGGGTGCTCTGCGCGCGCCGCCTCGAGCGCGGTGATCGCCGCGAGACGGTCCGCCGCATGGCCGCCTGAGAGCGCCGCGTAGAAGGCTTGCGTCGCCGGGTGGCTGCGCGACAGATCGGTGTAGCAGAGCGCGACCCCCGCCGGCCGCGCGTCACCGGGCGGCGCCCCGCCTTGGCCACCGACCCCGCCCGCGCCGCCATCACCGCTCGCGTCGCCGTCGTCGCAGGCCGCGGCGGCGAGCAGGGTCACGAGACCGACGAGAACACCGAAGGCGCGGCGCATGCGGACCGCTTATAGCTCAACTGCTCACGGCCCAGCGCACCGTCGTCGGCTCGCTCGGGTTGCGGTAGGCTCCCCTCCAATGGAGCAGAACCCCTACGCACCGCCCACCCGCGATGGCGCCTCTGCCCACGTCGGGCTGACATCGCCGAGAGAGGCTGCGCTCGCAGGTCAGTGCCCCCATTGCGGCAGCAGCATCGTGAACAAGCCGGGCTTCACCTGGTGGGGCGGCGCGCTCGGCCCCCGGATGCTCAAGCACCGGGTGTGCGGCTCGTGCAAGTTCGGCTTCAACGCCGAAACGGGCGAGAGCAACCGGAACAAGATCATCGTCTACGTCGTCGTCGTGAACGCGATCGTGCTCGCGCTCTTCGCCATGTTCTGGTCGAGCCGCTGAGCCGCGGCGAGCCGCGTGGGCACCCGCTACTCGCGCATGACGGGCCCGGAAGTGGTGTAAGAGATCCGCATGAGCAAGCTCCATCTCCGTCGCCTCTTCGCGTTCGTCGTCGCCGGTGCCGCGGCCGCCTGCACCGGGGCGAGCTCGCCGCCGGGGGACAGCGTGGGGGCCGGGCCGAGCGACAAGCCGATCGGGAGCGACTGCGACCAGGCCGCGTGCGGCCCCGCGCCCGGCATGCCCGCGCAGCAGTGTCCCGACGGCAGCGTCGGCGGCAACACCGGACGGTGCATCGTGCAGCCCGGCGGACAATGCGGCTGGGAGATCCGCGACTGCCCCGCGCCGAGCGATGGCGACAGCGGCGCGTGCATCCGCACCGGCTGCAGCGGCACCGTGTGCGCCGAGGCCGGCAAAGAAGTGATCACCACCTGCGAGTTCAGGCCCGAGTACGCCTGCTACGCCGACGCCAAGTGCGAGAAGCAATCGAACGGCGCATGCGGCTTCACCCAGACCCCCGAGCTCACCGCGTGTTTGGCCAACCCACCGAAGGACGGCGCGCCGGCGAATTGAGCGCGGGCGGGCCTGCCGAGCCAATCACCGCCAGTGGCAGTTGATCGCCTGGCATCGCGCCCCAACGGCCCTCGAGCGGCCGTTCGCCGACGACGGGTGGGTCAACGACGCCGAGCGGCCGCGTCACGGCCGTTGGAGGTCGATGCCCGTAGATGTCAACCCGAACGCACGCCTACCGCGAACGGACCGGACACAACGCCCACCTGCTCAGGAGGAGTGGTCGCTGTGTCCGCCGCGGCGTCCGGCGTTCGGTCCGGTCCGCGATCGCCCCCATCGATCTTCGGCATTTCGTAGGCACGGCATGCACGGCGGACAGTCCTCCGGGCGAAATGGCGGACAGCACTTCGACTTCTCCTGCGCAAGCG
>CALKVR010001232.1 GCA_938004815.1 uncultured Polyangiaceae bacterium
GTCATCACCCAGGCCGGTGACTTGTTGAGCAGCATCAGCGGTGCGCCCCCCTCGGCGACGACGCGCGGATCCTTCGTGCAGAAGTTGAACAGGAGCTCGCGCGCGAACTGTTCATCTTGGACGTTCGCGGCCGACGCGCAGGCCTCGATTCGCTCGCACGTCTCGGCCCACGAGGCGGGCCGGTCCTTCTTCCACGCTCCGACGCCGGACACGGTGAGCCACTTGTCGCGCGTCTGGATGCCGTCGAACCCGAGCGCGCGGCAGATGCCTTGCGCCGCCGCGACGTCGAGGTGGATGGTTGCAGACGGCGCGCGGCGCGGCGCCGCTACTACGTCCGGCGCGCGGGTTCCAGCGCTCGCGCAAGACTCATTTTTTACAAGTTAAGAAGTGAGTCCTTACTTATGGACAGCCTCCCCCCAAGGGCGCCCCGTACTAAGACCCGACCATGCTCGGTCGGGCCTTCGACGTAGCGACCTCCACCCTCTCTTCGGGGCTCACCTTCGCTCGCGGCTACATCGTCCGCAAGCCGGCCAGGCAGCCCGAAAAGCTACTCGAGCTCTACGAGTTCGAGAGCTGTCCGTTCTGTCGCAAGGTTCGAGAGACGCTGAGCGAGCTGGATCTCGACGCGCGCGTTCACCCTTGCCCGCCCGGGGGCACACGCCACCGCCCGCGCGCGATCGAGCTCGGCGGCAAGAAGCAGTTCCCGCTCTTGGTCGACCCCAACGCGGACCGGATGCTCTACGAGTCCGATGACATCATCCGCTACCTCGCCGACACGTACGGCGACGGTCAGGTCTCGATCGCGCAGCGGCTCGGGCCGGTGACCACCGCTCGGGCGCTCCTGGGCACGCTTCCGCGCGCGGGGCGCGTACGCGTCAAGGCGTCGAAGGCGCCCGCCGAGCCGTTGGAGCTCTGGAGCTTCGAGGCTTCGCCTTTCTGCCGGATCGCCCGAGAGGCGCTCTGCAACCTCGAGATCTCCTACGTCCTCCACAACGTCGCCAAGGGCAGCGCCAAGCGCGACGCCTTCGTCGCGCGCAGCGGCAAGATGATGGTGCCGTTCCTCCACGACCCGAACACGACGACGAGCACGTTCGAGTCTGCGGATATCGTGCGGTACTTGGACGAGACGTACGGGGCTTAGGGGTACCACCGAGAGATCGGGCACGGGCACGGGCACGATTCGGGAAACGCGGACGGGAAACGGGGAGCGGGTCCTTGACTCCGATGCGTCGTGGGCCAATGTCTCCAGCGGAGACATTCTATGGCTACCACCCTGCACACCGCTCTCGAATCCCGTTCGAGCCGTCACCGGCGCGCTTCGGCCGACGCCCCGCCTTCGCTCTGGCTGTCCGCAGCCGATGGCAGGCGGCTCGCGGCCGATGTGTTCGAGCCCACGGGTCCGGTCCGTGCGGCGGTGGTGATCGCTTCGGCGATGGGCGTGCCGCGCGGCTACTACGCGGCTTTCGCGCGCTACTTGGCACAGGGCGGGCTGGGCGTGATCACGTTCGACTACCGCGGGGTGGGTGACTCGCGGCTCTACGAGTCGGTCAAGGACGAGCGCGCGACGCTCCGCGATTGGGGCGAGCTCGACGTCCCCGCTGCGATCGCGGCCGCGCGCGCGCGGTTCGGAGCCGTGCCGACCCTCTATGTGGGTCACAGCGTGGGCGGGCAGCTCTTCGGGCTCGACACTCACGACGACGTCGCGGCCGCGCTCTTCGTCGGTAGCCAGAGCGGGTACTGGCGGCATTGGTCGGGCGCGGGCCGGCTCGGGATGCTCGCCATGTGGTACTTGCTCGTGCCCGGCTTCACCGCCGAGCTCGGCTACCTGCCGATGAAGTTCTTCAAGCAGGGTGAGGATCTGCCGCGGGAGGTCGCGCGCGACTGGGCGCGGTGGGGCCGAGAGCCGAGCTACGTGATGAGCTACGCCGCGCCCAAGGGCGGCGGCGGGTTCCGCCATTGGTCGGGGTCGCTCCTCGCCTACGGTCTCGACGACGACGGCTTCGCACCCGCGCGCGGCGTCCGCGCCCTCGTCTCGTTCTACGAAGGGGCTCGAGCCGAGACGCGGGTGATCGCCCCGGCAGCGCTGGGTGAGAAAGCGATCGGCCACTTCGGCTTTTTCCGCCCTCGATTCGAGGAAAACCTGTGGAGAGAGGCGCGATCATGGCTGCTCGGAGAAGCAGGCGTGGTGCATCCAAAACAAATCGATGGACCAGCCTGAGGGTCGGGCGATCCACCGGTCCCGACCACTTGGAGCTACCTGGGACCACTGAAGGTTACTGAAGTGCCGTGTATTCGCATGTAGGTGAGTGGGAGAGGGTTCGGCACGCTGGTTGCTCAGGGGCAGGCACCGACGCAACACGCCACGCCAACCTCTTCTTGGAGACCTCCCATGACCCGCAAGCTTCTCTCGACCCTCTTCGCCGTTCTCGCCCTCTCCGCCACCCCCGTCCTCGTCGGCTGTGAGGCTGAAGACGCAGAGACCGCAGAAGAAGCCAACGTCACGGCGACCAAGAACGCCCGCATCGTCACGTTCGAGGGGCTCGACGGTCAGTTCTACTTCTCCGTCATCGCCGGCAATGGTGAGAAGGTCATGCGCTCGGAGGCGTACACGACGCTCGCCGCGGCCGAGAACGGCGTCGAGGCCGTGAAGGACAGCGGCGTCGACACCGACAACTACGATCTGCTCCAGGCTGTCGACGGCACCTGGTACTTCAACCTCGTCGCCGAGAACGGCGAGATCATCGGCACCAGCCAGATGTACTCGACCAAGAGCAACGCGAACCGCGGGCTCAAGGCGAGCCGCGAGATCCTCGCCAAGGTCAACCGCCTCGAGGCGGCTGCGACCGGCGGCGCCGCGTTCAACGTCTTCAAGGGCCTCGACAGCAAGTACTACTTCAACCTCCAGGCTGCGAACGGCGAGATCGTCCTCTCGTCGCAGGCCTACACCTCCAAGGCGAGCGCGAAGAAGGGCGTCGCCTCGATCCGGACGAACGGCGGCGACGTCGCCAACTTCGAGGTCCGTGCGGCGCAGAACGACCAGTTCTACTTCGTGCTGAAGGCTGGGAACGGCAAGATCATCGCCATGGGCGAGACCTACGTGTCCGAGTCGAACGCCGACCGCGCCGTCGAGAGCATCAGCGAGCTCATCGCGAGCGAGCAGATCGCCGATCCGGCCCAATGAGACTTGTCCGAGCGCGCTCCTCGGGAGCCCGCTCGGCCTGACCCCGAAGCCCTCTTCGCCTCGTGCGGAGAGGGCTTCCGCGTTTTTGTCACCCGCGAAGGTCGTCGACGATCCCGCGTACGACCGGCCCGAGGACCTTGCCCGCGTAGCCCGAAAGCAGCTCGCGCCGAACGCGGATCCGCCTCGAGAGACGGAGCGTGACCAAGCCATGGGTCGACGCGAGGAGGGCGACGCCGGCGTCGCGGATGCGCTCGCGGGGGACGTCGGGCGCCACGCGCCGGAGCTCGCGCGAGAGGAGACGCACCGTGAGGGTGATCGCCTCCTCGAGGGTGGGAAACCGCTCGTCCTCGTTCAACCGCGGGCCGAGCATGACCTCGTAGCGCGCCCTCTCGGTCACCCCGAACACGACGTACGCGCGCGCCGCTGCGAGCAAGCGCTCGGTCGTGTCCTCGGTCGCGGCGTCGTCGATCGCCCGCTGCATGTGGGCCGCGACGTGGCGGTAGCCCTCTTCGGCCACGGCGGCGAGGAGCGCTCGCTTGTCCTCGAAGTGCCGGTAGACCGCGCGGTGGTTCACGCCCACGCGGCGCGCGAGCTCTCGGAGCGTGAACGCCTCGACGCCGCCTTCGTCGAGGACGCGCACTGCCTCCTCCATGAGGGCGTTTCGCAGATCCCCGTGGTGGTAGCGCGCGCGCGTCTCGGCAGTCACAGCTCGCCGGTCTCGATCGCGCGCACGGCCGCCTCCGACAGGAGACGAACGCCGAAGATCATCATGGCGAAGCGCTCGTCTTTGGTGAGGCCCTTCTTGTAGCGGGCGTAGATCTGCTGGGCGACGACGGCGTTCTTGAAGAGCGAGAACGCGTAGTAGAACCGCAAGTGCTCGAGCGAAACGCTCGGGCGCGCCTTGGCGTAGGCGTCGGCGATCTGGGCGCGGGTCGGGCTGCCGGGGAGGTTCGTGGGGCCGAAGGCAAAGTCTTGGAGCGGCGCCGGGTCTTTCGCCTCGACCCACCACGCGAGGGCGGTGCCGAGGTCCATCAGCGGGTCGCCGACGGTCGACATCTCCCAGTCGAGCACGGCGGTGACGCGCGTGGGGTCGGCGGGGTCGAGGACGAGGTTATCGTACTTGAAGTCGTTGTGGATGAGCGTGGCCGGCGGTGAAGCCGGCATGTTCGCGGCGAGCCAGGCCGCGGCGCGCTCGACCTCGGGGATGTCGTCGGTCTTGGCCGCGTCGTAGCGCTTGGCCCACCCACTCACTTGCCGCTCGACGTAGCCCTCGGGCTTGCCCAGGCCGCCGAGGCCGATCGCGTGGTAGTCGATCTCGTGCAGCTCGACGAGCGTCTGCACGAACGAGCCGCCGAGCCGCTCGCTCAGCGTGGCGCCCCACGAGAGCCCGGCCGGCATCTTGCGCCGGAGGATGACGCCGCGCCGCCGCTCCATCACGTAGAACGGCGCCCCGAGGACCGACTCGTCCTCGCAGTGGACGAGCGGGCGCGGCGCCTTGTCCCAGACCCTCGAGAGCGCGGCGAGGATGGTGTGCTCGCGCCCCATGTCGTGCGCGGTCTTGACGACGTTGCCGAACGGCGGCCGCCGCAGCACGAGCTCGACGTCGCCGGCCCCCGGCCGGCCCGCGCGGAGCAGGTAGGTGAGGTTCGAGTGCCCGCTCGGGAACTGCTCGACGACGACCGGCGCGGCCACGACGTCGGGCAGCGCACGTACCAGGTAAGCCTCGAGCGCGGCCGCGTCGAGCTCCTCGCCCGCGCGCGGCGCGCGAGCGCCGTCGATAGCGGCGCTGCTCATCGCGCGCCCTTCAGGCCGTGGCGCTGGAGGATGCGCTTGGCCAAGCTGATCTTGTGCACCTCGTCGGCGCCGTCGTAGATGTGAGCCGCGCGCTCGTGCCGCCAGAACCACGCCAGGATCGTGTCGTCGGTCAGGCCGAGCGCGCCGTGGGCCTGCACGGCCCGATCGAGCACGCGCGTGAGCACGCCCGCGGTGAAGAACTTGATGGCGCTGACCGCGTCACGCGCCTCTTGCTGCCCCTCTTGCTCGATGCGCCACGCGGTGTGCATGACGTAGAGGCGCGCGGCATCGATCTCGGCGCGGCTCTCGGCGACCCACGCCTGGACGATCTGCTTGTCGCCGAGCTGCTTGCCCGGCGACATCGCGCGCCCAGCCGCGCGGGTGCACAGCATCTCGAAGGCACGCTCCGCGATGCCGATCCACCGCATGGCGTGGTGAATACGCCCGGGGCCGAGCCGCTCTTGCGCCAAGAAGAACCCTGCGTTCTCGGCCCCGAGCAGGTTGGTCACGGGGACGCGGCAGTCGTCGTACGCGATCTCGGCGTGGCTCGCCCAGTCCTCGCCCGGCTCGCCCATCACCGAGATGTTGCGGACGAGCTCGAAGCCCGGCGTATCGGTGGGGACGATGATCTGGCTGGCCCGGAGGTGAGGCGGGGCCTCGGGGCTCGTGACCGCCATCACGATGGCGAACGCGGCCCCGTCGGCGCCGGTCGTGAACCACTTGCGCCCGTTGATGACGTAATCGTCACCATCACGGGCGGCGGTGGTACCGAGCCAGGTCGGGTTCGAGCCCGGCAGGTCGGGCTCCGTCATCGAGAAGCAAGAGCGGACGGTTCCGGCCGCGAGCGGCGCGAGCCATTTCGCCTTTTGCTCGGGGGAGCCGTAGTGCGACAAGAGCTCCATGTTCCCCGCGTCGGGCGCCTGGCACCCGAACAGGTAGTGACCGAGCGGGCTCCGCCCGAGCTCCTCGCTGATGCGCGCGTGCTCGGTGAGCCCGAGCCCCATGCCGCCCCACTCCGCCGAGAGGTGAGGCGCCCACAGACCGGCGGCCTTTACCTTTTCGCGGGCCGCCCCGAGCTCGGGGAGCATCGCCTTGAAGCTCCGCTTTCGGAGCATCTCGGCCTCGAGCGGCAGCACGTCGCTCTCGAAGAGCGCTCGGATCTTGCCGACGGCTTCGGCCACACGCGGCGGCAGGGAGAAGTCCATACCGCTATGTACCGACGTCTTTGCAGCAGCGAAAGCCCAGGTGGTAGTTGAGGTGGCTGTCGTGGCTCATGACCTTGGTGACGTGCCAGTCGGGGGCACGCCACCGGCAATCGTCGTCGTGGGCCTCGTACTTCTGGAAAATGAACCAGCTGCCCTTCATCTCGGTCTCGCCGCTGCCGCCCCTGCTGCCGAGCTGGTCGGGCTTCAGCGGCAGGTTCATGTGCTCGGCGACGTTGCCGTGCTGGTCGTACACCCCGAGCTTGCTGCGGCACTCGGGGAACGCGCCCGCGGGGTAGCTGTTCGAGCCGCACTTTTTCCAGCCGCTCGGCGCGCACGACTCGTTCTTCTTCGAGCCCATCGCGCACTTCTGGTGGTTCTTCTCGGCGCCGTAGGCCCAGACGATCTCGCGATCTGCGTTGTGGCGGTGCTTTGCCTCTTTGCGGGGGAGCTTCCAGGCGTACTCGGCGTCGGCGTCGATCAGCGAGCCCGCGCACGCACCCTCCCACTCGTGGGCGTCGCAGAGACGCTTGCCGACGGCCTTGCAGACGAGCGCCGCGTCACGCGCCGTGATCCAAGTCACCGGATACTCGCAGGGGATGTTCGGAAACTCGTACCGATCGATGCAGACAGGAGCGTCCTTGTCGGTCTTATCGCCCTTCGCGTCCCAGACCGGCACCATGAACGGCGCGCCGCACACGGCGTGGTCTTCGTCGACGACGCCGGCCTTTTCTCGCCGCTCGCGGCACTCCTTGCGCGTCATCGCGTACTCGGTGAGATCGGGGTTGCCCTGCCCCGTCACCGGCGAGGCGTTGACGATCGCCGCCACCGCGTCGATCTCGGCGTCCGACAGGCCGAGCATGACCTTCATGCGCCGGAACATCGCCGCGCGCTGCTCCTCGACGGTCTTCGGCACGAGGTCCTCGTCCGGCAGCGCCGGTCTCACCGGGAGCGCGCTCGCCGATGCCGATGCCGATGCCGATGCCGAGACCGATGCCGATGCCGACGGCGAGATCGACGCCGACAGCTCCGCCGAAGCCTCGCTCCCCGATGTCTTGTCTGCATCTCCGCAGCCGAGGAGCACGACCCCGATCGCGAAGCGCCTCGCTACTTGCACTTGATGAAGCCGCCCTTTTTGCAGGGTGGTGGCTTCGTGCCGCCCGTCGGGCCGGGGCCCGGGTTCTTGGAGCCGGTGTTCTCGGGCACGGCGACGGCCTCCTTCGCCAAGGTGAACGTCTTGGTGACGGGCCCGCTTCCCTCTTTCACCTCGAGATCGCCGCTCTGGGCGACGTAGCCCGACTTCGACACGTCGACGGGGTACTTGCCGGGCGCGAGCGTGAGCTCTTTCAGCGCCTTGGCGTCGAGGATCTTGCCGTCGAGCTTCACCTCGTCGCAGGCCGACGGCTGGCAGACGATCTTCACCGCGATCTGCGGGGGCGCGCTCGCGCTCGCCGACGTCGTGACGCTCGGCGTGGGCGCGGTAGTGGGCGTCGACGCGGGCCTCGGTGGCTCGGCGCTGGCTGACGCCGAAGCGCTCGCGCCCACGACGACGGGGCCGCCATCGGTGGCCGCGTTCAGGTCCTTCCATTTGAGCGCCAGGACGGTGCCGGCCGTGCCCAAGAGGGCCACCGCCGTGAACCCGATCACGATGGGGACCGCCTTGCTGCTCTTGGGCGGCGGCGCGCCCAGGCTGGTGAGCATGCCGTTCGGCCCGGGAGGCGGCGGGTAGCCCTGATCGCGGCCCGACCCGTAGCCACCGCCGTACGAGCCCGGCGCGGCCGGCATGCCCTGTTGCGACATCGACGCGCCCGCGAAACCGCCGTGCATGCCGTGCTGAGAGACGAGCGCCTGAGCGGGGACGGCCGGCATCCCTTGCTGGGACATCGAAGCCCCCGCGTAGCCGCCGTGCGGGCTCATCATCTGCCCGTGCTGCAGCATGCCTTGGCCCTGCATGGGCTGAGCGGGCCCGCCGGGTTGCCCCGCGTACGGAGCCTGGAGCTGGTCGACGCTCAGCGCGAGCGTCGCGCCCGACTGGAGGTTCGGGTTGTTGTTCGGCCGCGGCGGCTCGCGCTCGGGATTTCGCATCCCCGGAGGCAGGGGCGAGGGAGCGTCGCCGACCATCGGGAGCGCCATCGTGGCGGCGTTGCCGACCTGGGCTCTCATCGAGTCCTCCATCAGGGTCGCGAACTCTCCGATGCTCTTGTACCGGTCGTTGGGGTCGTTCGAGAGCGCCTTCCACAAGACGATGTCGAGCGTCGGGCTCAGCGGGACGCCGAGCTCGGCGGCGCGCTGCGACGCGGGCGTACGAGGCGACCGCAGCTCTTCTTGCCAGCCTGCGAGCTCGAACGACTGCCCCTGGCACGACCGCCAATAGCTGCACCCGGTGAGGGCGAAGAAGCACAAGAGCCCCGCCGAGAAGACATCGGCCGACGGCGTGATGGCGCCGCTCTGCGCCTGCTCGGGCGCGATCCACGGCGCGCTGGTCACGAAGCCCTCTTGCGTGGGCACCGCGGCCTTGGCCAGGTTCGCGGCGAAGTCGGTCACGACGACCGGGTTCGACTGAGGCCCGACGAACACGTTCGTCGGCTTGATGGCGCCGTGGACCACCTGGCGCACGTGCGCGAGATCGAGCGACCGCGCGAGCCCCTTGAGCAGCGCGACGACCTCTTCGGGGGCGAGCCGGCGGTGTTGTGATAGCAGCGACGGCAGCCGCAGCATCTCGGTGACGCTGTAGGGCGCGAGCGTGGGCTGATCGTATCCGGCGTCGATGATGGGCGCGGCCGAGTTGGCCGGCAGCGCGTTCGTCGCCGCGTAGGCCTGCTCGAGCGACTTCATCACCGTCGTGTGCGAGGCCACCGCGGGGTCGTAGAGCTTGACGGCTACCTCCTGCCCTTGCTGGCTGGTGCAGTGGTAGGTGATCACCGCGCCGCCATCCCCGAGGATGTTGCGCACGGAGTACTTGCCGCCAATCACGCCCCCGGCGGTGAGCCTCGGGGCGCTCACTGATAGCTCCCCGGCCCGAGGGTCTCGAGAGACTTGCTGATCGCCTCGACGCTCTTGTCGTCGGACTTGGGGGCGAACGCGACGCCGATGATCTTGCGCTTGCCCCCGGCCGGATCGTCCGCGAGCAGGACGAGGAGGTAGCCCCCGTCACCGCTGCGCTTCGCGTCCTCGGCCTGCCAGAGGAAGAGCTCGATGTCGCCGGACTTTCGTTTGTCGTCCTCTTTCTTCCAGTTGGGGACGTACTTCTTCTTGAACTTCTCCGGCACCGAGATTTCGAGCTTCTCGACGAGCTTCGTGAACGCGCCCTCACGAGCCTTGTCGTCGGTGTGCTCGTAGGAGGCCATCGCCAAGACGGCGCCGCCCTCCTTGGCAGACGTCAACGTCAGCTCGGCCCCCTGGGCGTACACCCACCCATCGGGCGGGATGAACACCAGGTCGGAGTCGGCGATTTTGGCCTGGGTGTCGGCCGTGGCCTCACACCCTTCGGTCATGTCCTCACATTTCGGCTTGGGCTTCTCTTTGGGCTTCGCGGGCTCGGAGGTGGGAGTCGGCTCCTCGACCTCTTGATCGGACTGTTTCGGTCCGCATCCCGGGGTCGCGAGGGCTCCCCAGACGAGCACGCACCCGACGAGACCCGCCGGTACGAGCGCACGCATGGTCATTCTTCGCATAGGTTTCCAGGACTGGGCCGTTCTCGCAAGGTCCTGGATGGCGGATCTTGCACCCCTCAGGCAGCAGCCAGGTGAATTTGGTACGTAGGAGCGCACGATGACGTCTGCGCCGATGGCTCACCCCCCCACCCCCCGTCACCCGCGGTGAGGGGCGAGGTCCAATCGAGCCCCCTCGAGAGCCGCCTGCGGGGCCTCGAGTCGGCGAAGCCGGACGAGCTCCTCGAGCGGTTCCTCTCCTACGTGTCCGAGCTGGGCCTCGAGCTGTACCCCGCGCAAGAAGAGGCGATCCTCGAGCTCTTCGAGGGGCACCACGTCATCCTGGCGACCCCGACCGGCAGCGGAAAATCGCTGGTCGCGACCGCGCTCATCTTTCGCACCGTCGCCAATTTCGGGCGCGCGTTCTACTCGTGCCCGATCAAAGCGCTCGTCAACGAGAAGTTCTTCCAGCTCGTCGACGCGTTCGGCGCGAGCTCGGTGGGGCTGATGACGGGTGACGCGACCGTCAACGCCGAGGCGCAGATCATCTGCTGCACCGCCGAGATCGCGGCGAGCATGGCGCTCCGTCGGGGCGTCGAGAGCGGCATCGACGCCCTGGTGATGGACGAGTTTCACTACTACTCGGACCGAGATCGCGGCGTCGCGTGGCACGTCCCGCTCCTCCTCCTCGAGCGGACGCACTTTCTCCTCATGTCCGCCACGCTCGGCGATACGCGGCCGTTCATCGAGCGGCTCGAGAAGCTGACCAAGCGCAAGGCCGTGCTGGTCGAGGGCAAAGATCGCCCTGTCCCGCTCGACTTCACCTACAGCGAAGAGCCGCTCCACGAGACGGTCAAGAGCCTGGTCGAAAAGGGCAAGGCCCCCGTCTACGTCGTCTGCTTCACGCAGCGAGCCTGCGCCGAAGAGGCGCAGAACCTGATGAGCGAGAACTACACCTCGAAAGAGGACAAGCGCGCCATCCTCGAGGCGCTCGACGGGTTTCGCTTCGACAGCCCGTACGGCAAGGACGTCGCGCGCTTCGTGAAGCACGGCATCGGCCTGCACCACGCCGGCCTCTTGCCCAAGTACCGCCTCCTCGTCGAGCGGCTCGCACAAAAGGGCCTGCTTCGGGTCATCTGCGGCACCGACACGCTCGGGGTCGGCGTGAACATCCCGATCCGAACGGTGCTCTTCACCAAGCTCTGCAAGTTCGACGGCGAGAAGATGATCATCCTCGGCGTCCGCGATTTTCAACAGATCGCGGGCCGCGCCGGCCGCAAGGGCTTCGACACCCAGGGCAGCGTGGTGGTGCAGGCGCCCGAGCACGTGATCGAGAACATCCGCATCGATCGAAAAAAAGACGGCGACCCGAAGAAGTACAAGAACCTCCAGCGCGCGAAGCCACCACAGAAGGGCTTTCTCCCCTGGGATCGATCCACGTTCGAGCGCCTCGTCGACGGCAAGCCCGAGGAGCTCGTCGCGCGCTTCGCGGTGACGACGGGGATGCTCGTCGATCTGCTCGACAACCCCGACGCCGGCCGGCGCGGTGGCTTCGGTGCGCTCCTCGCGCTCGTCGACAAGGCGCACATCCCCGACCGCGAGAAGAAGAAGCAGAAGAAGCAGGCGACGGTGTTGTTTCGCGCGCTCCGTCGCGCCAACCTCGTCGAGCTCGTCGAGCGTGAGCCCAGGCCAGCGGGGCTGCAAGCCAAGACGATGCGCGGCAAGAACGCGGTCGTTTCGAGCCAGCTCCAGCGCGACTTCTCTCTCCACCACGCTCTGTCGCTCTGGCTCGTCGACTTCGTCTCGGTGCTCCGCGACACCCAGACGGATCCGCAGACGTACGCGCTCGACGTGCTCAGCGCGGTCGAGGCCATCCTCGAGAGCCCGCGCGCCATCCTCGAGCGCCAGGTCGACAAGCTGAAGGCCGACAAGATCGCCGAGCTCAAGGCGGCCGGCGTCGAGTACGAGGACCGCATGAAGGAGCTGGAGAAGATCGAGCACCCGAAGCCGAACGCCGAGCTCGTCTACCAGACGTACGAGGCCTTCGTGACGTACCACCCTTGGGCGGGCGCCGAGAACATCCGGCCCAAGTCGATCGCGCGCGAGATGGTCGAGCACGCCGCGTCGTTCGACGAGTACATCCGGGAGTACGATCTGGTGCGGATGGAGGGCGTGTTTCTTCGCTACCTCTCCGATGTCGTGAAGACGCTCGACCAGACGGTGCCCGAGGCTTTCAAGACCGGCGAGCTCGACGAGATCGCGCTGTTCCTCCGCCAAGAGGTGCGCGGCACCGACTCGTCGCTCCTCGACGAGTGGGAAAACCGCGCCTACGGCTCCCCGATCGGCA
>CALKVR010001233.1 GCA_938004815.1 uncultured Polyangiaceae bacterium
GGCGGGGGCCGCTCTAGGGATTGGCTGGACAACGCTCGGAGCATACTCGCTCGCGAGCAAGGTCTCAGCCAGCCTCGGCGCATCTCCCTCCGCGACGCTCAGCCGGCGAGCGGGTAGCGGCGCTCGGTGCAGCCGTAGGCGTTGGGCACCAGCTCGATGACGGTGTGGAGCGGCATCGGGAGGTGCGGGCAGTCACGCGGGGGCGTGTCCATCAGGTAGGCGTAGAGCGCGCGAAGCACACCCTGGTGCCCGATGACGAGGACCGGCCGCTCGTGGCGCTCGAGCTCGATGATGATGGGGTCGAGCCGCTGGATGACATCGGCGTACGACTCGCCGCGCGGGTAGCGGTAGTTGAGCTTGTCTTGGGCTCGCGCGGCGAACTCGTCGGGGAACCGCCGCCGCACCTCGGCGTACGTCATGCCGTCGCAGACGCCCGCGTCGATCTCGTCGAGGGCTCGGAACGGCGCGCTCGCCTCCGGCAAGATCGACGCGGTCTGCGTGGTGCGCTTGAGCGTGCTGGTCCACACGCTGATCGCCTCGCCGCTGCCCCGCCGGGTTTGCATGAACGCCGCGAGCGACCGCGCGAACGACTGGCCGCGCGGGGACAGCTCGCTGTCGCCGCCGATTCGATCCTCCACGTTGAAGACGCTCTCGCCGTGGCGGACGAGCCACACCGTGCGCCTCCGGGTGCGCAGGTTCATCAGCAGGAACACCACGCTCGACAAGATCGGCCCCTCGATCTGGTGGATGATGACCTTCTGGCCCTCGTCGACGACCTTGGCGTAGCGGCCCTCGTCGTCCTCGACCGGCTCATAGGCGCGCTGGTAGTGCTCGATGCGCTGCAAGAAATCGCGGACGGCGTCGTCGGGGTGGACCCCCACGTAGTCCGGCGAGTGCAGCTTGGTCTCGCGCACGTTGCGATCGATCGTCGCGGGGTCGTCGCAGAGCGTCTCGACGAACACGACGTCTACGCCAGCGGCCTCGCAGCGCTCACGCAGCATCTTGCGCCTGCTGCGCGTGGAGTTGGTGGCGTCGTAGATGCCGATCTGCCCCTCGCCGGCGAGGAACCGGAGCATGTCTTCGAGCGCCAGCTCGGCGACGCGCAGGCGCGCGGCCGCGCCCACCGGGTTGTTCGGGTCGAAGAAGTCGTGGCTCTTGTGGTGACCGACGTGCTCGCGCCGGTACATCCCGACGTTGAAGACCCGCGTCTCGTGACCGCGCCACCGGAGGTACCGCGCCAGCTTGCGCGCGATGTAGGACTTGCCGCGCGCCGGCAGGCCCACCATCACGAGAGCGATCTTTTGCATCCTGGGTAGCTCCCCCCTCACCGACGGTGAGGGGGGCCGGGGGGGAGAATCCACAGGGACGGGGTTATCCCAGCACCCCTCTCGTGTTGGTTCAAGACGACGTCAGGGCGCCCAGCTCTTCGGAGGCGAGCGCCGAACGAGCGGGGCGTTGCCCTGGGGATGCAGCGCCCGGTTGGCGCTGCGCTCCCACTTGGCCCGCTTGACCGCGGTGCACTCGTCTTCGAAGCCGCTCTGCGAGAGCTCTTGGATATCGATGATGCGGCCGATCAGCTTGGGCACCGGCGTGGCCGTCGCGTCTTGGGGCAGGTCGCCCTGAACGTCGGGCAGCTCGAGCAGACGATGGGCCCGGGCCGCGAGCCGCTCGAGGCGCTCGACGAGGCCGTCGCGATCGGCGCGACAGGACGGATCGCAGACGCTCGCCATGAACACCCAGAGCCTGAGCTCGCGCGCCACCGCGCGCGCCTCGGTGCGCTCGGCCTCGTCGAGGCGGCTGGTGAGGAGCGACGCCGTCTCGAGCTCTTCGGCTACGAGACCGGCGACCTCTTCTCCAACGTTGAGAGGAGCGCCTTCGAACTCGAGCTGCGGCGCCTCGGGCGTGAAGCCTGGCATGGGCAGCAGGTTCTTTACCATTTCGGTCTCGCCATCGATAGAGCGACGTCGCGATTCGCAGTATGGAAGAGCGCGTGACAGAGTCGATCCCGTTTTCGTCGCGCGTCGTCCTCGCGTGGGTCGCGTTTTTCCGAATCCTTTTCGACGGGGTCTTCGCGCGGCACGTAGAGGCGCTGCGATCTGGCCAATCAGAGCCCGCTCTCGACACGAGCGAGGTCGGCCGAGGTGGCCGAAAACCGCCACCGGAGCCGGCCCGCACCACCGCCGAGTCGGAGCCGCCCCCACCGCGAGAGGCGGCGCCGAAGCTCGACGCGTCCAAGCTGCGCCAAGAGGGGGCGCTCCTCTTCTTGTCGGTGCTCCAACAAGACGGCCGGTTGATCGATTTCTTGCGTCAAGACGTGACGAGCTTCGACGACGCCGAGGTCGGCGCCGCGGCGCGGGTCGTCCACGAGGGCTGCCGCAAGGCCGTCGACGCGCACGTCACCCTGGCCGCCGTGCGCTCCGAGGCCGAGGGCGCGACCGTCACCGTCGGGCAAGACGAGACGGCCGCCCTGGTGAAGCTCACGGGCAACGTGCGCGGCTCGGCGCCCTTCGAGGGCAAGCTGCTGCACAAGGGGTGGCGAGCGACGAAGGTGACGCTCCCCACCCCCACCAAGGGCCACGAGATGACGGTCCTCTGCCCGGCCGAGGTCGAGCTGTGAGCGGCGCCGCCTCCATCGGGATCGATCTGGGCACGACGCACACCGCCCTCGCCCGCGCGTCGGCGGGCGAGGCCGACGACACCCCGGCGCCCCCCGAGGTCATCGCGATCCAGCAGCTCACGGGCAAGTCGGCGGTCGAGGCCCGCTCGCTGCTCCCGTCGTTCCTCTATTTCGCGCACGAGAGCGAGGGTGCGTGTCCGCTCCCGTGGGACGACGAGCGGACGTTCGCGGTCGGCGAGTACGCACGCTCGCGCGGGATCGAGGCCCCCGCGCGCCTCGTCTCCTCGGCGAAGAGCTGGCTCTGTCACCCCGGCGTCGATCGGCGCTCGGCCCTCATGCCGCAGCACGCGCCCGAGGACATCGAGGCCATCTCCCCGGTCGAGGCTTCGTACCGCTACCTCGACCACTTGGCCGAGGCGTTCAAGTTCACGCGCGGCGAAGACCTGGCCGAGCAGGACGTGGTGCTCACCGTGCCGGCCTCGTTCGACGCGTCTGCGCGCGATCTCACGGTCGAGGCCGCCCTCGCGGCCGGCCTCGAGAACCTGACGCTGCTCGAGGAGCCCCAGGCCGCTCTCTACGCATGGATCGGCGCCAAGGGCCGCGCGTTTCGCGACGAGCTCCAGGTGGGCGACGTGCTCCTCGTCGTCGACGTCGGCGGCGGCACGACCGATTTCTCCGCGATCGCGGTGGGCGACGACGGCGGCACGTTCACCCTCGAGCGCGTCGCGGTCGGCGACCACATCCTCCTCGGCGGCGACAACATGGATCTGGCGCTCGCCCACGTGGCGAAGAAAAAGCTGGAGGAAGCAGGCAAGGCGATCGACCGCATGCAGATGGTGTCGCTCACCTTCGCGGCCCGTTCCGCCAAGGAGCGCCTGCTCGCCGATCCTTCGCTCGAGAGAGCGCCCATCGCGCTCCCGTCACGCGGCTCTCAGCTCCTCGGCTCCGCGCTCCGCACCGAGGTCACCCAGGACGAGGTGTCGCGCTTCTTGATCGACGGCTTCTTTCCCGAGGTCGCGCGCGACGCGCGGCCGGCGCAGCGCGCGCGCGGCGCGCTCACCCAGCTGGGCCTGCCCTACGCGCAGGACGCGGCGGTCACGCGGCACCTCGCCGCCTTCTTGGGGCGCCAGGCGTCGGCGCTCGGCGGCACCGGCTCGATGCTCCACCCCACCGCGGTGCTCTTCAACGGCGGCGTGATGAAGAGCGCTCGCCTCCGAAGCCGAATCCTCGACCTGCTCGGCGCGTGGCTCGCGACCGAGGGCAAGCCGGCGCCGCGGGTCCTCGAGGGCGGCGATCTCGATCACGCCGTCGCGGTCGGCGCCGCCTGGTACGGGCAGGTCCGCAAGGGCCGTGGCCTGCGCATCCGCGGCGGCACCGCCCGCAGCTACTACGTGGGCATCGAGAGCGCGGTGCCGGCCGTACCGGGGCTGGAGCCGCCGCTCACCGCGCTCTGCGTCGCGCCTTTCGGGATGGAAGAGGGCTCGCGCGCCGACCTCCCCGACGCCGAGCTGGGTCTCGTGGTGGGCGAGCCGGTGTCGTTCAAGTTCTTCGGCTCGACCGTGCGGCGCGACGATCAGGCCGGTTGGACCCTCGAACACTGGAAGGACGGCGAGCTCGAGGAGCTGCCCGAGATCGAGGCGGCGCTCCCCGCCGAGGGTCGAACCGAGGGCGACGTGGTGCCGGTGAGGCTCGAGGCGAGCGTGACCGAGGTCGGCACGCTCTTGCTCGAGGCGGTGCCAGTCGCGCCGCTGAAGAAGGACGAGCGCTGGAAGATCGAGCTCAGCGTCCGCGGCGAGCCGGCTCAGCAAGAATGACAGATACGTCATTTTCCGTCGGCATCGACCTGGGCACGTCGAACACGGTCGTGGCCTTTGGGGCGGCCGGGCGGCCGCCGGCGATCTTCGCCGTGAGCCAGCGCGTCACGGGCACCACGCGCGCGCCGCTCGAGCTCTTTCCCTCTTGCGCGTTCGCGACCGCAGCGGGCGAGGTCTCGCCGGATCCGACCCTCGGCGAGACCGACGCCTGGGTGCTGGGTGAGATGGCTCGACGGCGCGGGGCCGAGGTCCCAGGGCGCCTCGTGGCGAGCGCGAAGAGCTGGCTCTGCCATCCGCGCGTCGACAAGGAGGCCCCCATCCTGCCGTGGGGGGCCGACGACGACACGCCGAAGCTCTCCCCCGTCGAGGCGGCGACGCGCCTCCTCGCGCGTATCCGCCACGCGTGGGACACCGCTCACCCGAGCGCGCCGCTCGACCGCCAAGACGTCATCCTCACCGTCCCCGCGTCGTTCGACGTGTTCGCACGTGAGCTCACGCTCTGCGCGGCGCGGGCGGCCGGGCTCTCGGTGCGCCTGCTCGAGGAGCCGCAGGCCGCTTTTTACGCCGCGATGCAGAGCGACGCGCTCGCCGAGATCGCGGGCGTGATGGGCGACGCGGCCGGCCATGTCCTCGTGGCCGACGTCGGCGGCGGCACCACCGATCTCTCGCTCCTCGAGGTCTCGGGGGCGCGGTCGAAGCCCCGCGTACGGCGCGTGGCGGTGGGTCCGCACCTGCTCTTGGGCGGCGACAACATGGACCTGGCGCTCGCGCACGCGGTCGAGCCGCGCCTCGTCGCGCCCCCCGAGCGCCTCGAGCCCAAGCGCTTCGCGCAGCTCGTGCTCGCCTGCCGCGCCGCCAAAGAGACGCTGCTCGCGGGCGGTGAAGCGGCCGAAGCGCGGGTCGCTCTCGCGGGCACTGGCTCTTCGCTCGTCGGCTCGACGCTGCGCGCGAACGTCACGCGCGCCGAGGTCGAGGCGCTCGTCTTGGACGGCTTCTTTCCTGCCGTCGAGAAGGGTGAGCGGCCAGCGCGCGCCCGCGGCGGGCTCGTCTCGCTCGGGCTGCCCTACGAGCGAGACGTCGGGCTCACCCGCCACGTGGCGGCCTTCCTCGACAAGCACCTGCCCTCCGGCGCGCCGCTCTCGGCCGTGCTGCTCAACGGCGGCGTCTTCAACGCGGCGACGATCACCGAGCGTTTCCTCCGCGTCCTCGCGCAGGCGACGGCGTCGGCTCCGCTCGCGCTCGCGAGCCGTGATCCGGATCGCGCCGTCGCGATCGGCGCGGCCCTGTTCGGGCTCGCGCTCCGCGGCCACGGCACCCGCATCGAGGGGGGCGCGCCCAAGAGCTTCTTCATCGGGCTCGGCGGCGACGCGGCGGGCCCGAGGCGGGCAGCGTGCGTCGTGCCGAAGGGCGCGCCGGAGGGCGCGCGCCTCGTCGCGAGCGGTCGCACGTTCAAGCTCGTGGTCGGCCGCCCCGCCCGCTTCGATCTCTTCGCCTCCGACGAGGTGGGCGCGCACGAGCCGGGCGCCGTGGTCGAGGTCGACGCGGATCGCTTCGAGTCTCTCCCGGCCCTGACGACCACCGTGCCGTCGAGCGCGTCGGGCGACGTGACGGTCGCGCTCGAAGCCGAGCTGACGCCGGTCGGCACCCTCGAGCTCGCGTGCGTCGAGGTCGATGCGTCCGGCGGCACCTCGGGCTCGTCGGCCCGGTACCGCCTCGCGTTCGATCTCCGCTCGGCGGCGGGGGCAGAGGCGCCGCCGGCCTCGCGAGCGGCCGCGAGCCGCCGCCCCGCCCGAGCCGTCGACGACGCGATCGAGCGGATCGGTGAGATCTACAAGAAGGGCACCACCTCCGACGCGCGCGACGCCAAGAACCTCCTCCGTGAGCTCGAGCGTTTGCTCGGCGACCGCGACGAATGGACGGCCGACACCTCGCGCGCGCTCGCCGATCGCCTCCTCGTCCACACCAAGGGCAGGCGCCGCACGCTCGACCACGAGCGCGTCTGGTTCCAGCTCACCGGGTTCTGTTTGAGGCCGGGGTTCGGTGTCCCCGGCGACGATGCGCGCGTCAGCCAGGTCGCCCCGCTGTTCGCAGAGCGGCTCGCCTTCCCGAAAGAGGCGCGGACTTGGCAGCAGTTTTTCATCTGTCTGCGACGCGTCGCGGCCGGCCTCGGTGAGGCGACGCAGCTCGCCATCCGCGACGATCTCGATCCGTGGGTCGCGCCGCCCGAGGCCAAGCTGAAGAAGCGGGGCGTGAAGCCCGAGTCGTCGGACCCCGAGCTCCTGGACTTGCTGTCGCAGCTCGAGCGCGTGCCGGCCGCGCGCCGCGCCGAGCTCGGCGGCTGGATCCTCGAGCGCACGTGGACCAAGCGCGACCCGCGCCTCTGGTCGGCCATCGGCCGCCTCGGCGCGCGCGTCCCGGCGTACGCGAGCGCGCACCACGTCGTCGCGCCCCGCTTGGCGACCGAGTGGGCCGACCATCTGCTGCGTGAGAAGTGGAGTGATCTGCCGACGGCGCCTCGCGCCGCCGCCGACCTGGTCCGCCTGACCGGCGACCGGGCGCGGGACGTGCCCGAGCCGCTCCGGAGAGACGTCGCCCGCCGGCTCGAGCGCGAGGGCGCCGACCCCGAGCTCGCGCGCGTCGTAACCGAGGTCGTTCCTCTCGCCGCCAAAGAAAAGGCCACCTTTCTGGGCGAGCGCCTCCCCGCCGGGCTGCGTCTCGACTGATCGCTTCCTTTCTGCGGTCCGACCGCAGCAACAAACCGCGGCGTTCCGCGCCGACCGGGTATTCTCGGGAGCGTGAAACGGGAGGACCGCGTGGCCCGCCTCGAGGCGCTCCTCGCCCGCGTCCAAGCCAACGTCGCCGCGCGCGGCGATCGGCCTCGCTCAATCCTCAGCTACCGCCCCGATCCACCGACCACGGTCGACGGCGGGGAGCCTCCTCTTCCGATCTTCGTCCAGCGCGCGTCGCGCGCTCCGATGGCGGACGAGTCGACGTTGGAGGCTCGCTCTCAACGATCCCTCGCCCTCACGACATCGGACGACTTGATGGCGAGCGCTCGCGCGCCCGAGCCGATCGAGGAGCCGGGGTGGCCACCGAGCGTGCGCCCCCTTGCGCTCGACGCGCAGGTCGTCGCTGCTCACGAGCCCATCGTCGAGGAGCCCGCGCCGAGCCGGCTCGAGCGCGCCGTTCGCGACGCCGCAGCCGAACAGCTCTCGCCGCTCCTCTTCGAAGCCGCCGCCGAGCTCCGCCACCACGAGCGCCGGCCGCTGTCGGAGCCACCTCCCGCCGTCCTCGAGCACTTGCTCGCGCCGCGCCCGATCGACGTCCCCGTTCCCGAGCCGCCGGCGCCCGAGTGGATCGAGCCCACGAACGAGCCTGCCCGCGGCGCCGATCGGTACGCCGATCTGGACGCGGCCTTTCAGCCTCGCGTGCCCGAGCCCGCGGCGCCCGCTCGCGAACCGGAGCGGACGTGGATGCTGTGGGCAGGAGCGGCCGCGGGCGCCGTGCTGGTGCTCGCGGCCGCGCTGCTCCTTCGCGACGATCCGGTGGAGCCCGAGCCCGCGCGCGCCCCGACAGTCGCGGTCGCAGAGCCGACCGACGCCCCCGCGCATCTGGAGAGCGCGCCCCAACCGAGCGCGCGACCGGCGGCCGTCCTCAGCGCGCGGCCGAGCGCGCTCGCGGCTGCGCCGACCCCGCCGTCGCCCGATTTCGAGCCGCCGGACACGAGCGGCCTACCGGTCGACCGCGGCCTCATCTGGGTCGACGCCCAAGTCGTCCGCGAGGTGTACGTCACGGGCGACGCGGCCGGCCAAACCGGCAAGTGGCTCCGCGTTCCGTGCGGGCTGCGCAACGTGCGAACCGCTCAGCCCGGCCCGCCGCCCGCGGGCTCGTCGTTCCCGCTGTGGACGTCCGAAGGGCACTCGGTGCTCATCCCGTGCCGCTCGTACACCCGCGTGACGATGCCGACCGACCCATAGGGTCTGGTGAAGCTCGTTCCTGTGATTTCACCCCCCCGGCCCCCCTCACTTCGTGAGGAGGGAGCTACATCCCGCAGGCGGGGTCCTTCGAGTTCTTGCACGCGTCGAGGAGCTTCTCGGCGTCGGTCTTGTTGTCCTTGCCCGGGCCGGGACCAGCTCCGTGACCTTGACCGGGGCCTCGGATGGGCGTCGGCTTGTCATCGCCCTTCAGCTTGGCGAGCTGCGCGTCGAGCTCGGCGCGCTCCTTTTCGGTGACCGCCTTGTCGCGCTGGGCGCTGAGGTCGGCGATCATCTTCTCCTTGGCCGCCGCGGCGGCCTCGGCTTTGTCGCGTTCGTTCTTCAGGCGAAGCGCCTCGGCGTCGGCGGCCGCGCGCTCTTGCTCGGCTTGCGGAACCACCACGCCGAAATAAAAGCCGAGCCCGCCCGTCGCAGCGACGATCGAAGCGAGCGCGACCACGGTGAGGGCGCGCCGGAGCTTGATCTTGTCCTTGTCCGCGCGGAGCGCCTGGATGTCGCGCTCGTGCTTGTGGGCGAGCTCCATCGACTGGAGACGCGCGTGCTCTTGCGCTTCGAGCCGCGCCTTTTCGATCGCCGCCGCCTGGATCGCCGCGAGGTGCGCAGCCTCTTCACGCTCGCGCGCCTCGTCGGCGCGGCGCCGTTCCTCTTCGGCGCGGATGCGCGCCTCTTCGGCCGCGCGGAGCCGCAGCTCGGCCTCCATCTTGGCCCGCTTCTCGGCGGCGCGCGTCTCTTCTTCACGCTCCTTCTCGGTCTTGATTCGCTCCTCTTCGAGGCTCATCAGCTCGCGGAGCGAAAACAACACCGAGCTCTGCTTCTCCGGGTCCCGATCTGCCATGCCTGGTTGGACAGGCGACGGGCGAGAAGGTTTGACCGTCAGAGCAGAATTCTATGACTGAGGCGCAATTAGGTCGCCCAATGTAGGGGGAGGTATTCAGGCCTCACGTCTCAACGAATCAGGCGCTCGGCGACCTGGATCGCGTTGAGCGCCGCGCCCTTGCGCAGGTTGTCGCCTGCGACGAAGAGGGCGAGGCCATGATCGACGGTGGGGTCGCGACGAACGCGGCCGACGTAGACCGGATCTTTGCCGGAGGCGGCGAGAGGGTTGGGCACGTCGGTGACGACGACGCCCTCGGCCTTCTCGAGGAGCCCCAGCGCAGCGTCGACCGAGATGGCTCGCTCGAACTCGGCGTTGATGGAGAGCGAATGCCCCGTGTAGACGGGCACCCGCACGCACGTGCCGACCACGCGAAGATCGGGGATCTCGAGGATCTTGCGGCTCTCGTCGCGCAGCTTGATCTCTTCTTCGGTGTAGCCGTCCTCGGTGAGCACGTAGTTCAGCGGAACGACGTTGAAGGCGATGGGCGCCGCCCACTTTTTCTGGTGAGGCCCGAACGCGAACGCGTCGCCGTCGCGAACGAGCGGCGTCGAATCGGCGCCGGGGACACCCAGCTGCGAGGCGAGCTCTTGGACGCCGGCGACGCCGCCGCCCGACACGGCCTGGTAGGTGCTGACGACGAGGCGCTTCAGGCCCGCGGCCTGGTGCAGCGGCTTGAGCACCGGCATCGCCGCCATCGTCGTGCAGTTCGGGTTGGCGATGATCTTCTTGGGCAGCGCCTTCAGCGCGTGCGCGTTGACCTCGGCCACGACGAGCGGCACGTCGGGGTCCATCCGCCACGCCGACGAGTTGTCGATGACGGTGGCGCCGGCGGCGGCGACGACCGGCGCGAGCTTGCGCGATGTGGACGCGCCCGCGGAGAAGAAGACGACATCGAGGCCCGCGTAGTCTGCGGTGGCCGCGTCCTCGACCGTCACCTCGCGGTCGCGCCACGCGAGCTTCGTGCCCGCCGACTTGGGCGACGCGAAGAAGCGCATGCTCGCGACGGGGAAGTCGCGCTCGACGAGGATGCTGCGGATCAGCTCCCCGACCATCCCCGTGGCGCCGACGACGCCCACGGCAAGACCGGCTCTGTTCGACACGACGGGTTCGCTACCACGCGCGCCCGCGGCCCGCAAATGCGCCGCCTGACGGCGGCGGCCCTACTTGTCCTTCTTCTTGCGTTCCTTCATCGTCGGAAGGTTCGCGAGCTCGGTCGGCTCTTCGAGGTACTCGATCTTCTCGACCGTGAGGATGCCGTACTTGGGGTTGGTCTGGATGCTCGACGAGGCGCGAGCGAACGTCGTGCTGTAGGTGCCGGTGACCTTCACCTTGGCGCCGACGGCGGGGAGCGGGTTGGGGAGCTGGATGCCCCAGACCGGGTCCTCGATCTTGACCTCTTTTTCTTTCTCGAGGTTCGGCGCCTTTTCCATCTCTTCGATGGCGTCGTAGATGCGTGCGTAGTTCGACGACCAGCCCATCACGGGGATGATGGCCGTCTTCTCCTCTTTCGTGTCGGCGATGTAGAACGTCGGGACCGGCGCCTCGCAGTCGACCGGGTCGCCCTTGCCGCCCTTGTGAACGGCGCAGGCCGGCGCGCAGTCCTCTTTCTTGGCGGCCTTGTCGTCTTTGCACGCGACGAGGTTCGTCTTGACGATGTAGCCGACCAGGCTGAGCTGCTTGCCCATGACCTCGGGGCGGTGCACCACGCTGCGCAGATCGTGCGTCACGCCGGCGATCGTGTAGGCGTCGCCTTCTTTTTTCTTGAGCTGCGGCAGCGTCGGAGGCGGCGGGATGTTCGCCTTCGCGGTCGAAGCGCTCTTCGGCGTGTACTTCGGTTCTTCAGGACCGCAACCGAACGCCGGCAGCAGGACCGCACAGAGGACGCCACCGGTCGAGGCGGCGCGGAGGAGGGCGGGAAGGTTCATGGAGGGCTTGGCTTTCCGAAGGTGCTGCGGCCTGGAAGAGCTATCAAGCATGGAGGTTTTCGTAAAGATCCTGGAAAGCGGTTAGGCTCAGACGCCCCACCACCGCCATGCCCTTGGAAACGCTCCTCCACGCGCCCTTCGAGGTCTCCCGCATCCTGACGATGGTCCTGGCCGGCGGCGAAGGCCGCCGTTTGGCCCCCCTGACGGCCGATCGCGCCAAACCGGCCGTCCCGTTCGGGGGCCGTTACCGCATCATCGATATCGTCCTGTCGAACATGGTCAACAGCGGGCTGACCCGCATCAAGGTGCTGACCCAGTACAAGAGCGCCTCGCTCGAGGAGCACATCGCGCGGGCCTGGCGCCTGTCGCCCATGCTCGACAGCTACATCGAGACCATCCCCGCGCAGCAGCGTACGGGCCTGTCGTGGTTCAAGGGCTCGGCCGACGCCGTGTACCAGACGATGCACGTCATCGAGGACGAGAACCCCGAGCAGGTCTGCATCTTCGGCGGCGACAACGTCTACAAGATGGACGTCCGGCAGATGCTGCTCCAGCACCTGCACCAGGGGGCGGATCTGACCGTCGCGGCCATCCCCGTGACCAAGCAAGAGGCCCGCGACTTCGGCGTGATCGAGGTCGACGCCGACGGCCGAATCCTCGCCTTCCACGAGAAGGTCGCCGACCCGCCCGAGATCCCCGGTCGCCCCGGGCTCTGTCTCGCGTCGATGGGCAACTACATCTTTCGCACGCCGGTCCTGCTCGAGAACGTCCGCGCCGACGCCAAGGACGACGCGAGCGCCCACGACTTCGGCCGCAACATCGTCCCGCGCATGGTCGCTCAGGGGCTCCAGTGCTTCGTCTACGACTTCAAGACCAACCGGGTGCCCGGCGAGGATCCCGAGGGCGCGACGGCGGCCTACTGGCGCGACATCGGGACCCCGGCGTCGTG
>CALKVR010001234.1 GCA_938004815.1 uncultured Polyangiaceae bacterium
GAGCGTCATGACCTCCGTTGCCCCCCCCTCCGAACCCATCCCCCTGGCTCTCCCCCTCAGCCATCAGGGTGGTACGCTCGGCCCCGCAACGTTCCTCAGGAGGTCCGTCTTGTCGAATCCCGAGAGCATGGCCAAGGCCGCGCGCGAGCGCTTGGCCCTGGCCCTCAACGCGCTGCAGGGTGATCCGAACACCCCGCAGGCGCTCCTCGACCTCGCCGATCCCATCGCCGAGTCGATGGGGATCCTTCACCGCATCGAGCGCTCGCAAGGCAGCGATCTCGCCGGGCGCGACGTCGCCCTCACCAATGTGCGGGGGACCCTCAATTCCCTCCAGGTCATGACGTTCAACCACCCGGCGCTCGATGAGGTCATGGACCACGTCGCCGGGTGCCTGGCGAGCGTCCACCAGCTCGCTCGCTACCAGCCTCCCGCGGCGCCGGCGCCGGCGCCGACGCCCGTTCAGCCGGCGCCCGCCCCGCCCGCTGCGCACGCTGCCCACGACGGTGCCGTGACGATGGCCGCGCCCGCCAACTACGCCGCAGCCGCGGCGGCTGCCGTGGCCCCCGCGCCCGCTCCGCCGGCCGGCTCACCCGCGGCGTCGCCCCACGGCACCAACCCGATGGCCCTCGGCGGCACGCAGGTCATGCAGCCGTCGCCGGTCGCGGCTTTCCAGAACGCCTTCCCGGCGCAGGCCGCGAACGCGCCGACCATGCCGATCCCGCAGCCGGTGGTGCCCGTCGCGCCGGCCGCGGCCGCCCCCAACCAAACCCTCCGCATCGAGCCGGGCCAGGCACACGTCCCGCACGCGGCGCCTCAGGCGGCCCCGCCCGCCGCGCCGGCGCACTTTCCGCCCGCGCCCGCGCAACCCGCCGCGGCGTTCTCGGCTCCGGCGCCTGCGGCCGGCTTCGCCGCGCCCGCCGCTCAGCCTGCTCCCGCGTCCAAGGGCGCGGCCTCGTCGCAGTCCGGCAACGTCGTCGTCGAGCTCGGGACGCACAGCGTCTCGAACTTCTACAAGGGCCTCGGCGGCAACGACGTCATCGAGCACGGCGGCATCTTCGTGGCGACCTACAAGATCCCCAAGATCGGCGCGCAGGTGAACCTGCGCATCCTTCTCCCGGGCGACTACGAGTTTCAGGCAGCCGGCGTCGTGCAGTGGATTCGTGAGCCGCACAGCGCGGGCGAGTCCTCCGAACCGGGCTTTGGTGCCCGCTTCGTCCAGATCACGCCCGAAGGTCGCCAGCTCGTCTATCGCTACACGCGAAACCGCGAGCCGATGTTCTACGACGATCTGTGAGAGCCTCCGGCTCGGTCCTCGCCGCGGCGCTCGTCGCCGTGGCGCTCCTCGTCGTGGCCGCCCCCGCGCGCGCCATCGATGATCCGAGCTACGACTATTGGACGCTCGAGACCGCGCATTTCAAGCTCACGTACCCGCAGCCGCTCGAGGCGGTCGCGAAGCGGATCATCACCCTCTCGGAGGCCATCCACACGCGCGTGACGCGGGGGATGCACTACACGCCATCCGACAAGACCGAGATGATCCTCACCGACAATACCGACAGCGCCAACGGGTCGGCGACGCCGATCCCGTACGACGCGATCCAGCTCTACACCACCGCGCCGGGCGACATCTCGGCCCTCGGTGACTACGACGACTGGTACCTCGGCCTCGTCACGCACGAGTTCGTGCACATCACCCACACCGGCAACATCAGCGGGCTCGCCACCGTCGCCAACCGCATCTTCGGCAAGACGTTCGCGCCCAACTCGGCGCAGCCTCGTTGGATCATCGAGGGCCTCGCGGTCGTGCTCGAGAGCGAGTACTCGAGCGGCGGCCGCGTACGATCGAGCCTCTTCGACGCGTACCTGCGGGCCGACGTCTTGGGCGACAACATCGCCCGCCTCGACCAGATATCGAACAACGCGTCTCGGTACCCGTACGGGCAGCTCTTTTACCTCTATGGGTCACGGTTCCTCCGCTGGGTGACCGACGTGTACGGGCCCGACGTGATGCCGGCGGTCTCGGCCGACTACGGGGCGAGCACGGCGCCGTGGGGCGTCAACCGCGCGATCAAGCGGCAGACGGGCCGGACGTACGAGGAGCTCTACGACGCGTGGACGTCGCACCTTCGCCTGCACTACGGCGCGATGGTCAAAGAGATCGACAAGCGCGGTCGCCGCGAGGGCAACCGCCTCACCCGGCATGGCCACACCATCGCCTACCCGCGCTTCGTGCCGCCGGCGCTGCGGCGCGAGCCCGGCAAAGAAGAGCTCATCTACTACCGCGCCAACGGGAGCGACCGCGCCGGGGTGTACCGGTTCGAGCTCGGCGATCCGACCGCGCCGCGCGTGCCCGACGAAGAGCTGATCGTGCGCGCCAACACCGACGCGGTGGCGTCGTTCACGCCGGAGGGCGGGCTCGTGTTCGCGAGCCAGGAGTTCTGGAAGAACCTCTGGCTCCGCCATGACCTGTTCTCACTCCCGCCCGGCGAGACCGACACGACGGGCACCGCGAACGAGCGCATGCAGCTCACGCGGGGGCTGCGCGCGAACGAGCCCGACGTGAGCCCCGACGGGCGCCACGTCGCGTTCACCGTGAACTCCAAGGGCACGACCCGGCTCGCCCTCGCCTCGCGCGACGCCGAGGGCCGGCTCGGCCCCCCGCGCGTGCTCGACGCGGCCGCGCCCTTCGATCAGGCCTACACGCCGCGCTTCTCACCCGATGGTCGCAAGATCGCCTACAGCGCCTGGCGCACGGGCGGCTTTCGCGACGTGCGCGTGGTCGACGTCGAGACGGGCGCGGCCGAAGCGATCACGTCCGATCGCGCCATGGACACGCACCCGATCTGGTCTCCCGATGGGCGCACCATCTACTTCAGCTCGGATCGCACCGGCGTGTTCAACATCTACGCCTTCGACGTGGGTCGCAAGACGTTCAAGATGGTGACCAACGTGGTGGGGATCGCCATCACGCCCGCGGTGAGCCCCGACGGCAAGACGCTCGTCTACACGGGCTACACGCACGAGGGCTACGATCTCTTCGTCATGCCGCTCGATCCGGCGCGTTTCCTCGACGCGCCGCCCGTCCTCGTCGAGCGGCCGCTCCCCAACCCCGAGCCTCGGCCCGTCCCGATGACCAAGGAGCGGTATCAGCCGATCCACACCTTCGGGCCCAAGAGCTGGTTCTTCTCGATCGGCCAGGGCTACTTCGGCGGCTTCGCCATGGGGTTCTCGACGACGGCGCAAGACATCGTCGGGCATCACATCCTCTCGGCCGATGCCACCTTCGACGCCGACGCGCCCGAGCCGCGGGGCAGCATCTCGTACACGTACGCCGCGCTCCCGGTCGACATCGGCGTGTCGCTCTCGCGGTCGACGCTGCCGCGGGTCGGTGGCTACCGC
>CALKVR010001235.1 GCA_938004815.1 uncultured Polyangiaceae bacterium
TTCGCCCCGCCGATCCCCGGCATCGGCTACGGCTCGTACAAGGTTCCGCCCTATGTGCCCAAGCCGGGCGACCAGGTCGTGCCGTTCACGCGGCGCCGGCAGATCACGGCCGACCACATGGTCTACTCGAAGCAGGTCTCGCCTCACGTGCCCACGGTGGCCGAGGTCGACCTCTTCGCGACGTCGAAGCTGCGCGACCAACACAAAGACCGCCTGAAAAAAGAGGGCGTGCCGCTCACGTTCCTCGCGTTCATCTGCGCGGCGACGGTGCGTGCGCTGCGCGAGAACCCCACGCTCAACGCGCGCGTGCTCGAGAAGAGCTACGTGGTGCTCCGCGACGTGAACCTGGGCGTCGCCGTCGATACCCCCGGCGGGCTCGTCGTCCCGAGCATCAAGAGCGCCGACCAGCTCTCGCTGCGCGGCATCGCGTCGGCGATCGACGAGCTGGCCAAGCGCGCCAAGGTGGGCAAGGTGACCGCCGACGATCTCGCAGGCACGACGTTCAGCGTCTCGAACCCAGGGCTGAAGGGCAACCTGTTTGGCGCGGCCATCATCTCGCAGCCGAACGTGGGCATCCTCAGGATGGGCGAGATCAAGAAGCGCCCCGTCGTGGTCACCCACGAGGACGAGGACACGATCGCCATTCACCCCGTAATGTACCTGTCGCTGTCGTACGACCACCGCATCATCGACGGCGTCGCCGCCAACAGCTTCCTCTGGCGGGTCGCCGACATCCTGAACCGCGCCGACTTCGAGGTGGGCTGATGGCCGCCGCGTCCGCGGGCGGCCGCGCGCCCCTCGCCGAGGTCGACGCCGAGATCCACGCCCTCATCCAAAAAGAGGAGCGACGTGAGGCCGACAAGTTTCGCCTGATCGCGAGCGAGAACTACGCCTCGCGCGCGGTCCTCGAGGCGAGCGGCTCGTGCCTCACCAACAAGTACTCCGAGGGCTACGCCAAGAAGCGCTACTACGAGGGCCAGCAGATCATCGACGAGGTCGAAGAGCTGGCCAAGGCGCGCATCCGCGCCCTCTTCGCCAAGCCGCTCGCCGACCCGAACGAGCTCCACGTCAACGTGCAGCCGTACTCGGGGAGCCCCGCCAACCTGGCCGTCTACCTCGCCTTCCTCAAGGCCGGCGAGACGGTGATGGGCCTGGGCCTCCCCGCGGGCGGCCACCTCACCCACGGCCACACCGTCAGCATCACCGGCAAGTACTTCCACAGCGTGCCGTACGGCGTGAACAAGACCGACCACCGGATCGATCTCGACCAGGTGCGATCGCTCGCGCGCGAGCACCGGCCCAAGCTCATCTGGTGCGGCACGACCGCGTACCCACGCACGCTCGACTTCGCCGCGTTCCGCGAGATCGCCGACGAGGTGGGCGCCATCCTGGCCGCCGACATCGCCCACATCTCGGGGCTCGTCGCCGGTGGCGCGCACCCGAGCCCCATCGGTATCGCCGACGTGGTGACGTCGACCACGCACAAGACGCTGCGCGGGCCGCGCGGCGGCATGATCCTGTGCAAGGCGGCCCACGCGTCCGTCATCGACCGCGCCGTGTTCCCCGGGCTTCAGGGCGGGCCCCACAACCACACCACCGCCGCGATCGCCGTCGCCGCCAAAGAGGCGAGCGAGCCCGGCTTCGCCGTGTACGCGGCGCGGGTGGTCGAGAACGCCAAGGCGCTCGCCGACGCCCTCCTCGAGCACGGCTTCTCGCTCATCACAGGCGGCACCGACAACCACCTGCTCCTCGTCGACATGACGCCCAAGAACATCGGCGGCAAGCCATTCGCCCAGGCGCTCGATCGCGCGGGCATCGTCTGCAACTACAACGCAATCCCATTCGATCCGCGAAAGCCGATGGACCCGAGCGGCATCCGAATCGGTACGCCGTCGGTCACCTCCCGCGGTATGGGCAAGCCCGAGATGCTCGCGCTCGCCGGCTGGATGGCGCAAATCGCCGAGAGCCAAGACGAAGCGAAGCTCGAAAAGATCGCGGCCGAGGTGCGAGAGGTCTGCGCCCGCTTCCCGGCTCCGGGCCTGTCCGTGTAGCTTCGAGGCATGGCATACGGCGCACCGCCCGGCTACGGCGGCCAAGGGCACGGCGGCTACCACGGTCCTCAGGGCGGGCCGCCCGGATACTACGGCGCGCCCGCCAAACCACCGAAGAAGGGGATGAGCGGGTGCTTGCTCGCGTTCTTGATCGTGGGCGGGCTGTTCCTCGTCTCGGCGATCGGCGGCGGCGTCTGGTTCTACGTCTCGTTCAAAGACTTCGTCGACGCGACCGGCGACATGATGGGCGTCGTGGTCGAGGCGCGCAACGCTCCGGGCGCAAAGGAGGTCCGTGACCTCGGCTGCAAAGAGGCGGTCGCGATCGACATGGCGAAGCTGAGCAAGGTGGCGCAGCGCTTCGAGGACGCGATCGCCAAGCGCGAAGGCCGGGAGCCGAAGGAGATCGAGCTCGACCAGGGCGCCGAGTACTTCGTGCAGTGCAACCAGCCGAAGGGGAAGATCACCTGCGAAGAGGTGGCCAAGGCCTTCATCGAGGCCGTCGAGCCCGACGGGCGCATCGTCGCGTCGGTCAGCGGCCACGGCGGCTCCAAGGAGTGCAGCGAGAGCTTCGACAAGAACGGCAAGAGCCTCGGCAAAGCCGAGGCTCCGAACCTGCCGACGGAGTAGGGCTGCGGGCGTCAGCGCACGGCGGCGCTCCTCAACATGTCGACGATGATCGGGCGCGCCCCGTCGACCACGAGCTGCACGCCGATCACGAGCACGATGAGCCCCATGATCTTCGTCACCAGGGTGAGACCGCTCGGCCCGACCCGGCCCAGGATCACGGGCGAGAGCGCCAGCACGACGAACGTCACGCAGAGGACGAGCAACAGCGCGACGAAGAACGCGGTGGTGTGGAAGGCGCTCGACGACTGCCCCATCAGGATCATCGTCGTCGTGATCGCTCCCGGCCCGCTGATGAGCGGGACGCCGAGAGGCACCACCGCGGGGTCGTCCGAGCTGCCCGCCGCGTGCTTCTCTTCGTGCGAGCCGGTGAGCATCGGAAGCCCGAGGAGGACGAACACGATGCCGCCCGCGATGCGGAACGCGTCGATGGTGATCCCGAACAGCTTGAAGAGGAACGCCCCGCCCACCGCGAACACGACCAAGACGGCGAGGGCCACGAAGCACGCGCGGAGCGCCAGGCGGCGCGCCAGGGGCGCAGCCTGGCCGCGCGTGATGGAGGCGAACACCGGGGCGACCGCGAGCGGGTCGATGACCGTGAGGAGCGACGAGAAGCACAAGACACCAAATGACACTGCCGTAATCATGTCGCCTCCTCTCCCCCTTCGTCGATGTGGACCGGCGCGCTCGATTTCGCGCTCGAGAGCACGAACGTCGTCTTGATGCGGGCGATGGTGCCCGACGCGCCCAGGCGAAAGAGAAGCCGCTCGAGCTCGGGGATGCTGCGCATCGCCACCTTGAGCAAGAAGTCCTCGTCGCCGGCGATGTGGTGACACTCCATCACCTCGGGGAGGAGCTTCACCAGGTCGAGGAGCGTCTGGTGCACGGCCGCTTCGTGGCTCTTCAGCGTGACGTGCACGAACGCGAGCACGGGGCGGCCGACCTTCTCGGGGTCGACGACGGCCGCGTACCTCAGGATGACCCCGAGCTGCTCGAGCTTGCGGATGCGCTGGAGCATCGGTGTCGGCGTGAGCCCCACCGCCTCGGCCAACGCCGCGTTCGTCATCCGCCCGCTCTGCTGAAGGAGGCGAAGGATCTGACGGTCGATCGCGTCGAGAGCCACCGTTTCAGCCATGCAAGAGCAGTAACACGGCCTATTAGACTGTCAATCAACTGATGAGTAGCATTTTATGCTACTGACCCACCCGATCAACGAAAAGCCCCTCGGACGCGACGTCCGAGGGGCTCGAGGGGAAGCAGCTCTGCGCTCTACTTCACTTCACGTAAAGCTGACCAGCCGCGACGCCGCTGCCGGCCTTGGCGGTCATGATCCACTTGGCGTTGACGCCGACCGGTGCCTGCCAGCGGAAGCAGTTGCCGTTGGCGCCGAGCACAGCGGTCGCGCCCGTCATGTTGTCCTGCGCGAGCGCGGGCGGCTGGCCGGGGAGGGGCGCGACGACGACGAGGACGATGTCGAGCTCGGTCACGCCCGCGCCCGTGCCGATGACCGTGTAGCACTTGCCGGGCATCAGCTGCATCGCCTGCTCGAGGCTCTGACCTGCTTGGAAGTTACCAGCGAGCACCGGCCCCTCTTTCGACATGCCGGGCGCGTGGGTCGTCTGCAGCTGCATGAGCGGGATCGTCGCGACGGTCGCGAGGTTGGGATCGATCTGCTGGGCCGCGCCCGAGCCCTGCTGCGTTCCGCCCTGGGTGCCGCCCTGCTGCGTGCCGCCCTGCTGCGTGCCGCCCATGCCGGGCAAGCCCGGG
>CALKVR010001236.1 GCA_938004815.1 uncultured Polyangiaceae bacterium
GTGCGTAGCCGCACACCAAGACGACGATCACGCTCGCGGCGAGGAGGGGAAGCACGGAAGCTCGCTCGACTTTACCCTAAACCCGCGCAATTTTAGCGCGCGGCATGGATCTGGCTTGGACGAGTGTGTCTCATGGATGCTCTCGACCTCCTGCGATCCCAACACATGCTGCTTCGTCACGAGCTCACGGTCGCCGTCGAGGACGGCACGACCCAAGCGCGCATGCGGCGACTCGCCCACCTCCTCCTCGGCCACATGGTCGTCGAGGAGCACCTCTTCTACCCGCGCCTCGCGGCCGCCTCCAGGGACGAGGGCCTCGTCGCCCGGTGCGCCGAGGAGCACATGATCACTCGCTTCGCGTTGGGGCGCGCGATGGCCGGCGGGCCGGGCGCGGTCGCGCGCTTCGGCGCTCTCCGCGACGTGTGCATCCACCACATGGAAGAAGAGGAGCAGCTCCTGTTCCCGCGGGCGCGCCGGATCATCGTCCCCGTCGAGCTGAGCGAGCTCGGGCGCGCGATGGCAGATCGCTTCGAGCGGGCGATCGGGTCCGAGTTCGGCGACGTGCTCGAGCCCGATGGCAGCCTCGAGCTGCGCGCGACCGTCAATCGCTGACACGCGGCGCGCCGGCCCTCGCCGCGATCGCCTGCAGCGCTTCTCCGAGGGCCAGCGCGCCGCGCGCGATCGCGATCCCGGGGTCGGCCCTGGCCCAGGCTTCGAGGTCGCCGCTCGGCTCGGCCACCACCGGCACGCCGAGCGCGCGCGCCTCTCGCACGACGGTGGGCGCGCCCTCGTCGCGCGACGTCGACAGGAGGGCGGTGGCGCCCGCGATCCACGCCAGGGTCTCGTCGCGGGGCAATTGCCCCAGGTGCAGAACGCCGGGAGGCGCGGGCACCGGCCCCCTGCCGATCACGACGAGCGCCAGCCCCGCGCGCGCCGCGACGTCGGCGGCGACGTCGACGCGCTTCGACGCGATCAGGCGCCCCGCCCACACGGCGTACGGCCGGTCGCTGCCGAGCCGATCGGACGCGCGAAGCGGCGGTAGATCCGCCCGCCGGGGCACATGGATGGGCGCGGGCCGGACCAGCGACACGCGCTCGAGCGAGCGCGCCGTTCGGGGGTCGAGCGCATCGCCGAGCAGCCTGCGGAGCGCCGCCGATACGAACACGACGCGTTCGCACCTGTCGGCGATCGCCGCCACGATGCGCGACCGGACCGGCCCGGGTAGCGATCGGAGCAGCCGCACGTCGGCCCCGTGAGCCCACGCCTCGAGCGGCGCCTCCGACGCGAACGCGAGCGGCCACGCGCTCGGCAGGAGCCAGTGCGCGACCAAGCGATCTCGCGGGCCGGCCGACCGAATCGCGCGCGCGGCGGCGAGGGCGAATGGCGCGAGCAGGGCGGCCCGCCAAGGCTCGCTGCGGAGGCGCTCTGCGACGCCGGGCCACCCGAACGCGCCCCTGCCCGGGAGGCTGCGGACGGGTGGGGCGCCGGGGGCCGGCGCGTGCGGGCCGGGGGCGAGCACGAGCACGTCGGCACCGCCGCGCGCGAGCTCGCGCGCGTGGGCCTCGACGAAGTGCCCGGATGGATCGCCCGGGCCCGCTGGGTAGGACGTCGTCAGGACGAGGACGCGCGCTCGGCGCGCCGGCTCGGACACGACGCCCCGCCGATCACATCATCTCGATCTTCGAACGCTTGCGGCGACGGCGAGCCGCCTCGGACGCCTTCTTGCGGCGCTTCACGCTGGGCTTCATGTAGTGACGGCGGCGCTTGAGCTCTCGCAGGATGCCCTCTGCGGCCATCTTGCGCTTGAGGTGCTTGATCGCGCGCTCGATGCCCTTGTCACCGACGGTGACCTCGAGCGGCTTGCACTGAATCGCTTCACTCGGCATGACTGTGTACGCCTCTGCTCTCGCCGTTACGTTCGAAGTTGTGGGTGCCAGCGGCCATGGGGCCGACGGGGGCGCGGACTATGTCAAAAGGCCCCGAGGCTGGCAAGAGGACGGTATTTAGAACGGCTTGCAATTGAGAATGCTTCTAATATAGTCCCTGCGTGCCCTCCCGGTCGGTCCGATCACCGTCGCTGAGAGACGCGAGCTTCGACGCAAAGAAGCGCGAAGAGTCGATGCTCTCCGGCCTCCGCGACCACGGGCTCAAGCTCACGCTGCAGCGCCTCGCCATCGTGCGCGAGCTCGCGCGCGACGTGACCCACCCGACCGCGCAAGAGCTGTTCGATCGGCTCTCGCCCACGCTCCCGACGATGAGCTTCGCCACGGTGTACAACACGCTAGGCGCGCTCGCGGCGGCGGGGCTCTGCGAGCCCAAGGCGTTCGGGCCGGGCGCCGTCCGGTTCGACCCCAACACGCAGCCCCACCACCACGCGATCTGTGATCGCTGCGGCGTCGTGGCCGACATCCCCGTGACCAGGTCGCAGCAGGCCCGCGCGGGGGCGCCGGTGCTCGGGTTCAGCGTTCGTTCGGTCGAGCGCATCTACCGCGGCGTGTGCGCCGCGTGCCGCGTCCGCAGCGCCGGCCGCCGAGCGCGCCGGTCCTCGCCGAGGCGCACGGGGCTCGACGGATCGGCCGCGCCCACGTAGCTTCGCACCCCCCTCTTCGAGCGCCGGGCCCTCGTGATCCGGCGTCTCACGCGGGGCGTCCCTCTCGGGGCGCCGCCACTTCAGAAGGAGACACTGTCATGCCGAAACCCCTCACGTCAGGTAGCAAGACCCACGAGAACCTGAAGGCGGCTTTTGCCGGCGAGAGCCAGGCCAACCGCCGCTACCTCTATTTCGCAAAGATCGCCGACGTCGAAGGCCGCCCCGACGTAGCCGGCCTGTTCAAGGACACGGCCGACGGCGAGAC
>CALKVR010001237.1 GCA_938004815.1 uncultured Polyangiaceae bacterium
GCGCGCGACCGAGACTCGACGTACGCGTCGCTGACCGAGAAGATGACGATGTCGCGCGCCTCGGCGTTGCGACCGATCCAGGTGAGGCGGTCTTTGCCGGTGGGCGGCGGGCCGTTGGCGTTGCCGCCCGCCCACGCGATGCCGGTGAGGGCGACGTTCGGATCGCCCATCGCGAGCAAGCCCGCCCGCGAGCCCCAACCGTTGATCGCCGCGTTCAGGGTCGAGGCGCGGTTGCCGATGTTGCCGATCACGTCGGCGGCGAGGACACCGACGTCGGGCGAGAGGCCCTGGGGGAGCGCGCGGGACAGGCGGCCGTAGGCGTCGTTGAAACGGGCCGCGTCGACGCCCTGGGGCGTGAACGAGGGGCTGAACACCTTGAGGTACGCGGCCACGAGCGGCCAGAGATCGATCGGCGCGGTCCGCGCGAGCACGGTCGCGTTCGCCTGGAGCACCTTCATCGCGCGGTGGAGCAGGAAGGTGCGCTCGGGACAAGGGGGCTGGCTGGCGAGGACCTGGCCGATGACGATCGTCGGCGGGTGGGCACGCGCCGGAACGCATACCGGACCGAGCACCGAGCTGACGAGGACCTGGATCTGATTCAGACCGTAGGCACCGGCGACGGCTCGCACCTCTTCACCGAGCGAGCCGAGCGGGGGCGGCAACGGGGCGGCGCGGACGGCCTCGAGCTCGTACGGGAAACCGGCGTCGAGCATCGGCCCCGTGCGGAGCAGGAGCTCGCGGAACGCAGGCGTCATGACCTCGGGGGCGAGGAGCTCGTCGAGCTTGGCGTCGCCGGCGCGCGGACCGACGCCGGGCAGATCGACCTCGAGGCCCTCGATCGCGTCGACGGTGGCGAGCGCGGCGGCGGCCGCGTCGGCGCGGCCACGGAGCTCGGCTGCGGTCGCGAGCGTCTCGAACAAGAAGCTCTCGAAGCGACCGGTGCCCAGGGCGCGGCGCGCGTCGGCGACGGCGCGATCGAGGAGGACGGCCGCGGCCGGCGCCTGCCCCGTGCGCTGGTAGAACTTGACGATGGCCCGGAGCGCGAGATCGCTCTTGGGGAACGATTTCCGCGCCACGACAAGCGTGCTCTCGGCCTTTTTCAGCTCGCCCTGCTCTTCGAGGAGCTCGGCCAGCTCGACGGTGCGCTTGCACTTGTCGTCCGGAGCCTCGGCCGCGTTGACGAGGACGTTCTGTTCTTCGACCGCCCGGGCAACCTGGCCCGTCCGGCGGAAGAGGCCGATCAGCTTCTCTCTGGCGGTCTCGTCGGTCGGGCGCCGCTTGAGGATCTCTTGGTATGCGAGCTCGGCGCGCTCCTGGTTTGGTAGCAGCTCGTCGTAGAGCTCACCCAGCCGGAAGTAGATCGCGACCTGCTGATCGGGCTCGGCGGTGTGGCGAGCGAGGCGGATGAGCGCCTGCTCGGCGCCGTCGTAGTCGCCGTCGGCAAAGCAGAGGTGGGCGAACGCGCCGAGGGCCTCGAGGTGATCGGGGTTGGCGTCGAGGGCCGCGGCGAGGGCGCGCTTGGCGGCGTCGGCGTCGCCGACCTCGGCCAGGGCACGCCCGCGCATGACCTCCATCTCGACCCGTTCGGCCGGGTCGGCGATGGCGCTGAGGCGACGCTCGAGGAGGTCGGCGAGCTCGGCGCGCGCGCCGGTGGCCACGTACACGCGCTGCAGGCGCTCGAACGTGTCGCCGTACTGCGGATCGATCTCCCACACGCGTTCGAGCGCGACGCGCGCGCGCTCCTGATCCTCGAGCGTGTCCTGGTAGACGACGGCCGCGCGGTGGTTCGTCTCGGCGCGCCAGCTCGGGGTCTGCATGAGGTACGCGGCCGCCTCGAGGTGCTCGGCGACTTCGGCCGCACGCTTCTTGTCGTCGAGGCCCTGCTCTTCGAGCACGGTGGCGAGGGCGAGGCGGATCATGAAGTGCCGCGGCTCGAGTGACGCGGCCTCTTCGAGCTGCGTCTGGGCGGCAGCGAGATCACCGGAGAGTCGCAGGGCCTCGGCCGCGCGCAGCGCCAGCGTCGCCCGCTCGGCCGGTCGCTCGGTGCGGCTCGCGAGCTCCATGTCGCAGGCCGCGGCGAGCTTCTGGTCGCCGGCAGCGCGAGCGTGCGCCGCCATCTGACGCAGCACCCAGATCTGGCGAGGCTCGTGAGGATAGGCGACCGCGACGGGCTCGGCGGTGTCTTCCCAGTTGGTGCGCGCGCGAAGCCGCGCCGACAGGCCCGCGTAGGCGACGGCTTCGCCGCCGTCGAGGCTCCGCGCAAGCTCCATCGCGATCGGCTCGAGCTCGTCTTCGCGCGACTCGGCCATGAGCGCGGAGGCGACGCGGCGGAGCGTGCGGAGGTGCCCAGGG
>CALKVR010001238.1 GCA_938004815.1 uncultured Polyangiaceae bacterium
CGCCAGTGGCAGCCCGTCTTCACCGGCAACGGCATCTTCATGGGCGGGTTTTACAGCACCCAGAACGAGCACGGCGCCGGGTGCGCGTTCACCACCGTCGCGCACGAGCCCCGATACCACGACTATTCGACGGGGTTTCGGTGCTGCGCCGACGCTCGCTGATGCGACGCTACGCTCGCTGCGGCGGGCCGACGCCCATCTTGTCCCAGACCTCGGCCATGGTCTCGGCCGCGATGGCTCGAGCCTTTTGGGCTCCAATCGCGAGGGCCTCCTCGATGGCGGCCTCGTTGGGGCGGAGCTCGTTGTAGCGCTCGCGCACGGGGGCGAGGTAGGCGACGACCGCCTCGGCGACCGCGACCTTGAGGTCGCCGTAGCGCTGACCGGCGAAGTCGCGCACGACGTCGTCGGGCTTCTTGTTCTGGATGGCGGCCATGATCTCGATGAGGTTCGAGATGCCGGGCTTGTCGTCGGCGATGGCGATCTCCGTGCCGCTGTCGGTGACGGCGCTCTTGATCTTCTTGAGGACGGCCTTGGGCTCGTCGAGCACGTAGACGACGCCCGTCTCGACCGCGGCCGAGGTCGACATTTTCTGGTCGGGGGCCTGGAGATCCATGATGCGCGCGCCGACCTCGGGGATCTTGTGCTTGGGGACGACGAGCGTCTCGCCGAAGCGCTCGTTGAAGCGCTCGGCGATGTTGCGCGCGAGCTCGACGTGCTGGCGCTGATCGTCGCCGACGGGGACCTCGGTCGTCTTGTAGAGCAGGATGTCGGCCGCCATCAGCACCGGGTAGAGGAAGAGCCCCGCCGAGATGAGCGCGTCTTTTTGCTTGGCGCTCTTGTCCTTGAACTGGTGCATGCGGTTGAGCTCGCCATGGGCCGTCACCGAGCAGAGCAGCCAGCAGAGCTCGCTGTGCTGGGGCACGTCGCTCTGGCGAAAGAGGACGCATTTCTCGGGGTCGAGCCCGGCCGCGAGGAGGATCGCCGTCGTGTCGTAGAGCAGCTTGCGGAGGCTCTGCGGCTCGTAGGGCACGGTGGTCGCGTGCAGATCGACGATGCAGTAGAGCGACTCGCCGCGCGACTGCCCCTCGACGTAGTGGCGGATCGCGCCGATGTAGTTGCCCAGGTGTTTGCGCCCCGTGGGCTGAATACCGCTGAAGATACGCATGAGTTCTCTCAGGGAGGGGTCTTCACCAGCTTCTCGAACGCGGTGCGAAACCTGTCCGTCCACGGGCACGGGCGGTTCGACTCGGGATCCAAGCGGACGAGCCGCGTCGAGCCCTCGGCATAGACGATGTCGCCGTGGGGCGACTTCACGCGGGCGTCGATCACCAGGCTGGTCGTGCCGAGCTTGACCGGGGTGAGCTCGACCATGACCTCACCCTCACCACGAAAGGGAGCGAGGTAGCGGATGCCGTGCTCGGCGATGACGTGCCATTTGTCGGGGTTCTGCGCCAAGTCATCGTGCCAGTGAAAGCCCAGCGCGTTGAAGAGCTCGCCCCGGGCCCGCTCGATGAAGAGCAGGTACCGCACGTTGTGCAGGATGTTGAGCGCGTCGAGATCGTCGAAATAGACGCGTTGGGTGCTGCGGAATGGCGACAGAACCGTCATCGTTTCGCCGCGGGCTTCTTCTTCGCGGCCGCCGTCTTCTTGGCCGGCTTCTTCAGTACCTTGGCCGCGACCTTGCGAACAGCGGCGGCGGCCAGCTTCAACGCGGGCCGGACGCGTGGTGCCTTTCTACCTACGTTCTCGGCCTTGAAGGCTGACGGGCAGAGATCGCTCACGCCGCAGGCCGAGCAAGCGGGCCGCTGCGCGAAGCAGACGCGGCGGCCATGGAAGATGAGCGTGTGCGAGAGCGGGTCCCAATCTTCGCGCGGGAACAGCGCGCAGAGCTCGGGCTCGATCGTCACCGGGTCGGTCTTCTTCGTGAAGCCGAGGCGCTGCGAGAGGCGCTGCACGTGGGTGTCCACGACGACGCCCTCGGGCGTGCCCCACGTCACGCCCATCACCACGTTCGCCGTCTTGCGCCCGACGCCCGGGAGCATCACGAGCGCGTCGAGCGAGCGGGGCACCTCGCCGCCGTGGCTCTCCACCAAGCCGCGCGCGAGCCCGACGATGTTCTTGCCCTTCTGGTTGTACATGCCGAGGCCGCCCGACCGGAGC
>CALKVR010001239.1 GCA_938004815.1 uncultured Polyangiaceae bacterium
CGCGCCTCTGCCTTGACCGCCCCGTCGAACTGCGGCTCGCTCGCCGGCTCGCCCTCGGCGCGCACCTTGCGGCGACGCAGCGCATCGATGCACGCGTTCGTCACGATCCGGTAGAGCCACGTCTCGACCCTCGCCGTTCCATCGTACCGCCCCCCCGCCAGCGCTCGGTAGCCGCTGAGGTACGCGTCCTGAAGCACGTCCTCGGCGTCGACGAGGTTGCCGGTCAGGCGAGCCGCGAGCCGGTAGAGGGGCGCGCGCGTGTGATCGACGATCGTGCGGTACGCACTCACGTCACCCTTTGCCACACGCGCAGCCACCAGCCGCAGGTCGACGCTCACGCCGCAGACGACCCTACTCGGCTTCGACGGCGGGCGCTCGGCCTTTGCCGTGCTTGCCGCGTTTGCCATGCTTTCCTCGCCAGCCGAGGTCGCCCGATTCGAGCAGACCTGCCAGTTTTTCACGCTGTTCGGCGGTCAGGATCGGGAGCGCCGCCTTGGTCGCCGTCACCATCTGCGCCATGTGCTCGCGGCCCTTGCCGTCGGGCTCGGGGAGGAGCTTGTCGGAGTCGAACGAGTCGGTCGCGAACGCGTCGATCATCGCCTTCTTGGATGCGTGCATCGCCTCGAACTTCGCCTTCATCGAGGCGTGGTCGGGCGGCGTCACGCCGGCGTCGGTGACGGCCTGCTTGACGGCGTCGACCTGCTGCTCCGACAGATCGAGCTTTCGCATCATGTGCGCCAGCGGACCCTTGCGGTCGCCCTTGAAGCCGCGGCCCTCGCCGTCTTCGAAGCGCTCGCGCATCTCGGCCATCTTGTCTTCTTTGGCCGCCATCATCTCGCGCATCTTCTCGACGAGCGCGGTGCGCTGCGCCGGCGTGAGCGTCGCGTGCAGCTTCTCGAGGGCGGCGGCGTGCTTGGCCCGACCGTCGACCGCCGCCTTTTGCATCGTGTCGAGCTCGGCGTCGATCTTCGCCTGATCGATCGTGCCGGCCCGGACGCCCGAGGCCAGGGCGCTCATGAAGCCCTTCATCCCGGCGTGGTCGGGGGTCGCGTCGGCCGCGAGGGCCTCGATGGTCGCGCGCTGGGCGTCGGTCAGGTCGAGGTCCTTGAGGGCGATGCGGAACATCTTGTCCTGGCCCCGGTGCTTGCCCTTGGCGGCGCTGGCATCCGGAGAAGAGGCTGCTTCCTCGACCCCCGGCTCGTCGCTGTCGGAGCCCTCCCCGGTGGGGCCCTGGGCCGCGCACGCCATCGCGCCTGCCACCAGAACCGAAAAACCGAGGCGATACCAATGCTTAATCTGCACCATGCGGGACCTCCGGAGGGCCTCCGACATCCTGGAGGCTCGGTCCTTTGGACGTGACCCGCCCGCTGGTCCCTACAGCTACCATTTGCCCTCCCGCCCGCGCTTTCCGCACCTGGACTCTCGCGCAGCCCTGGCCGCGCCAGCTCGACGACGGCGACGACTGATTTGATCCGCCCTCGACGTGGTCGCCGAACGCGCGTTCGAGCAGACGGTCACGTCACCCGCGCCCCGGGCGCTCGCTCCTCTGCCCGCTGCTCAACGCAGCGTTCGGCCGTAGAAGCGGTGCGGTTGCTGGGAGAGCAGGCGGTCGAGCGCCGCCTTAACGGTGAGGAGCTCGGGGACGTTGACGCCTCGGCGTAGGTGAAGCGCTTCACGACGGCACCGGTGCCGTCGAGCTCGGCGACAGGCTGGAGCTGTCCCCGCCACAACCAGCCGCGCTGGAGGACGCCGTTCTTTTTCTTGCCGACGCGGCGCCCGAGCCCATCCACCAAGTACTCGATCTCGTCACCGTTCGGCAGCGTGACGCCGATCAGGTTCCCGAGCGCGTCGTAGCTGTACGACGTCACCTCGTTCGTCGCCGAGTCTTCCTTCGTCGCGACCTCGCCGTTGAGCGTCCACGTGAAGCCGAGCGAGCCGTAGGTCTCGATCCGATCCTGGTCGTCGTAGGCCGCGGCAAACGTTCCTGCGCTGTTGAGCGAGCTCAGCCTGTTCCCGTTGGC
>CALKVR010001240.1 GCA_938004815.1 uncultured Polyangiaceae bacterium
GCACGACTCGAACGTGGCGCAGCTCGTTTGCTCGAGGCAGCCGTTCGCCGCAGCGAGATCCGCCTGGTCGCCGGACCCGAGCGCAGCGGTGGCGCAGCTCTCTCGACAAGTCTGTTCCGTCTTGGGCGCATCTTTTCGTAGCTGCTCGACGACCGCGAGCTCGTTCGCGTGCCCCTTGGCCAGGCTCTCTGCCGCTTCGATCCCGCAAGCCGTCGATCGTTTGCAGACCTTCTCGCAGAACGAGGGCAAGTCGACCTTTGCCGCCGCCGCGGACGGCGACCCCGACGCCTGCGGCGCGGGAGAAGAGGTGTCACCGGAGCAGGCGGCCAGCCCGAGGCCGGCGGCGATGGCGAGGATGCGTCGCATGTTCTTCCTCGACATCGGGAACAACCGGCGGTTCCCGTTGTCGGGCCCTCGAATCGGAGGCCTCATGCGATTTCGTCTGCGCAGCATCGCGCTCTCGGCTCTGCTCCTCGGCTCGCTCTCGGTCGTCGCGCGGCCTGGGCCGGCAGAGGCGTGCATTCACGGCATGGCCCAGGTCGACCCCGTCCCGATGGGCGTAGCCGAGGCCGAAGTGCTCCTCGATCAGGGCAAGCCCCGCGCCGCCATCGCCCGCTTGCGCGCCGTCGACGCGACCTTGGCTCGCCGCAAGCCCGGGGCGTCGCCCGTTTCGGACCAGGCGCTGCGTGTCCTGGCGCGCGCCGTCGCGCGCACGGGTGGCGACACGCGCATCGACTTCGAGGGAGAGGTCGACGGCGAGGGTTCCGCCGGAAAGCGGATCGACTGGGCGGCGCAGGTGATGCGAGACCTCGTCAAGGCACAGCCTCAGGATCCGGGTGTGGCGACCGACCTGGGTGAGGTGCTAGCGCAAGTGCCGGCCAAGCGAGACGAGGCCGCGCGGCTCCTCGGCAAACAGGAGACGGCCGATCTGATGTCGACCGGTCACGCTTACGCCGCCCTGGCGCGCGTGCGTAGTCTGGAGGCGGCCGAGGCGCCGTCGTTCCTGCGCGGCGCGCGGGCGGCGCTCGACCATGGTCGCCTCGCCGTGGATCTCTCGCGCTGCCGGCGCATGACCAAGGACCAGGCCGCGTGCTCGCTCTCCGACCCCGGTGAGATCAGCAAGGCCGAGCCCAAGCCGCCGTCGTTCCCGGCCCCCAAGCGCCCGTCACCGTCTCACGTCGTGCGCATCTGACGGCGCGTGTTGCCCGGCATCCCGCCGGGTGGGATCATCGAACGATGCTTCGTTCGACGCTCTTGCTCGGTTGGCTCGCGGTGCTCACGGCGGGCATCGGCCGCGGCGACGACGCCGTCGGCGCCGGCGGCGGCGGCGGCTCCGCCAGCTCGGGGGCGACTGGCAACACCACCGGGTCGAGCGAGCTCACCAGCGCGACCGGCAGCACGAGCAGCAGCACTGGCTCCGGTGGAGACGACCTGGCGGCGTTGAGCGACACGTTCGATGGCGCCACCCTCGACGCCTCGTGGAGCGTCTTCAACGACGCGGCGCTCGACGCGACCGTCTCGGGAGGCGCGCTTCACCTCGAGCTCACGTCGGCGGCCCTTTGGTTCCAGGCCAGCCAGGGCACGCTCGTTCACAAGAGCATTACCGGCGACTTTCGCGTGACGGCCACCGTGCACGCGCGCAAGACGAGCGCCCCCGCCGAGCCGCCCGACGCTACCATTCACCTCGGCGGCTTGATGGCACGCGATCCGGCCTCCGACGCGGGGATGGAAAACTACGTATTCATCGTCGTCGGCTTCGACGAGAACGACGTCTCGGTCGAGACCAAGAGCACGACCAACGACACGAGCGACTACATCGGGCCGACGTGGCCCTCGACCGAGGCCGAGCTGCGCCTCTGCCGCGTCGGCTCGTCGTTCCACCTCTACAAGCGGCCCGTGGGTGGAGCCACGTGGCAAGAGGCGATCGTCTACGATCGGCCCGACCTGCCCGCCACGCTCCAGGTCGGGCCGAACGCGTACTCGCTCACCACGCCGGACCTGACCGTCGACGTCGACGAGGTGACGTTCGCGCGCGTCTCGACCGTCGCCGATTGCACGCTCTGACCCTCTCCGCGCGCCGAGGGCTCAAACCGCGAGCCAATTGAGCGCGAGCGCGACCGCACCGGGCAGGGCCTGCACGAAGAAGATGCTGCGCTTCGCGGTCGCGCCGCCGTAGACGCCGACGACAACCACGACGGCGAGGAGCGCGAGCACGGTGGCGCGCTCGCCCGCGACGGTCGCCCACGCGAGCGCCGCCGCCAAGGCCCCGTTGTAGACGCCCTGGTTGGCCGCCAAGACCTTGGTCGCCTCGGCCTGCTCGGGCGTCATGCCGAAGCGGCGCCGGACGGTCTTGCCCGTCCAGAGGAACGACTCGACCACGAAGAAGACCGCGTGGAGCGCGGCGACGAGGAGCGAGAGCGCGAAGCCGACCATGAGAGCGTTCTTGAACGATCGCTCAAGAAGCGTCAACTCACAAACTGAGCCCAACCGCGCCGAGCGCGCGAGACGCGAGCCGCCGCACGCGCGCGGGTGGGGAGCCGGCGCGCACGAGCACGTGAATCGCCACGACTGCGCCCCCCAAGAGCGCCGCGTCGGCCGGAGCCGTCGGCCGGTCGGCGAGGCAGAGCCGAAAGAAGTCTTCCATCGCGCGTAGGCGGTCGCCTACCAGCGCCGCCGACTCGTCGTCCAAGCTCGGCCGCTCCACCGCCGAGCTCACGAGGAGGCAGCCCTTGCCGCGGCGCGACGGCGCCAGCACGCCGCGAAACCACGCCACGACCGCGTCGGGCCCGGGCTCGTGAGGGATGCGCTGCTTGGCCAGATACCGACCGAGCGCGCGTCGAAAGCACGCCTCTTTGCTGCCGAACGCCGCGTAGAAGCTTCCCGGCCGCAGGCCCATCGCGTCGCAGAGATCGCGCACCGACGTCGCGGCGTAGCCGCGCGCCCAGAAAGCGGCCACCGCGGCGTCGAGGGCCGTATCGATGTCGAACTCGCGCGGCCTGGGCACGGCAAAGGTATCCGTCGCGCGGCCCGGGCGCGCAAGCCAAAGCCGTTCGGTCGAGCGCGCCGGTCGATCGTCGAGATCGGAGCGCTAGGGATTCTCGCGGCAGGGTTGTACGCTGCCCATCGTGGACTTCTTGCGTGACGACACCGTCCGGTACGCGATCGCCGGCGTCATCGTCGTGATCTTTCTCATCGTGGCGAAGCGCGTGTGGACGTGGCTGGCCACCCGTGAAGAGCGCGAGCTCGAGGCCCAGCTCAAGTCGGCCATCGACTCGGGCAACCTGAGGGCGGCGGGCGACATCCAGGTGCAGCGCGGTCTGCATCAAGAGGCGATCCGGATCTTCCAGCGAGCCGGCGCTCACAGCCGCGCGGCGACCGTCTTGCAGCGGCTCGGTGAGGACAAGAAGGCAGCCGAGGAGTACGAGCTCGCCGAGGAGTGGGCGCGCGCGGCGCCTCTCTTTCGCAAGACCGGTGAGCTGATGAAGGCCGCCGCCTGCTACGAGAAGTCGGAGGCGCGCCCCGACCGCGTGGCGGCAGCCGAGTGCTACGCGACCGCGAAAGAGCACCTCAAGGCCGCGCGCCTCTTCCAGGATCTCGAGGAGTACGACAAGGCCGCCGACTGCTTCGCCAAGGTCGAGGACCTCGATTCCCTCGATGTCGCGCTGACGATGCTCGAGAACGCGGCCCTCGCGATGAAGGGCGATCCCGACCGCCGCGTCGAGCTCTGGAAGCGCGCCGCGGCCCTCGCCGTCAAGGCCGGCGCCCACGAGCGCGCCGCGCGCGCGTACGACGAGGCCGGCGAGCAGGCCAAAGCGGCCGCGATCTACGAGAAGGCGCTGAAGAAGCTCGACATCGCGGCCGTGCTCTATGCCGAGGCAGGCGCCAAGGCCGACGCCGACCGGCTCGCCGGCGCGGCCGGTGAAAAGGCGATCGCCGACGCGCGCCGCACGCGGATGCCCGTCGTCGCGGCCCGGCAGGCGAGCCCCGACGACGCGACGGTGCGCTTCGATGACATCGACGCCTCGAGCGATCGTGCGCCCAAGTCTCCCGGGCCGTCACCCCTCGAGGAGCGCTTCGAGCTCATGGGAGAGCTCGGGCGCGGCGGGATGGGCGTGGTTCACCGCGCCAAGGATCTGCGCCTCGGGCGGTTCGTCGCGCTCAAGTTCCTGCCCGACGACGTCGAGCGCGGCTCCAAGCTCCACCGCCTGTTCGAGCGCGAGGCGCGCGCGGCCGCTGCGCTGAGCCACCCCGGTATCGTCACCGTCTACGACGTCGGCGATCTCGGCGGGCGCGAGTTCATCGCCATGGAGCTCGTCGAGGGCAAGACCCTCGACCGCGTGCTCGACGAGACGGGGCCGCTCGGCGTGCCCGAGGCGCTCGACCTGATGGAGAAGGTGCTCTTGGCGATGGAGTACGCGCATGGCAAGAGCGTCATCCATCGCGACCTCAAGCCCGCCAACCTGATGCGCACCAAGACGGGGGTCAAGGTGATGGACTTCGGGCTCGCCAAGGTGGTCTCGGCGCGCAGCTCGTCGGGCCAGACCGTCATCGGCGGGACGCCGAGCTACATGCCGCCCGAGCAGCGTGAGGGCAACGCCGATCACCGCTCCGACGTGTTCGCCCTCGGCGCCACGTTCTACGAGATCCTCTCCGGCGTGCTGCCCGGCAACCCGGGCGAGCCCGCCTCGACCACGAGCAGCTACCCGACGCTGCGAGAGCGCGTGCCCGCCGTCCCCGCGCGCCTCTCGGATCTGATCATGCGCTGCCTGGAGCACGATCGTGGGCAGCGCCCGCAGGACATCGTGAGCGTGCTGCGCGAGCTGCGCGAGCTGCGCGCCGATCTCGCCGAACGCTCCGACCCCCCGGTCCGGCGCGCCCCCGAGCCCGCGCCCGAGCCGAAGCCGAGAGCCGCAGCGCCCGAGCCGAAGCCCAGGCCTCAGGACGAGCCGCGACCCAAGCCCAAGCCGGCCGACGAGCCGCGGCCCAAGCGCGCGCCGCTGCCGCGCATCTCGCGCGAAGAAGAGGACGACGACGCACCCGCCCCGCGGGTCGAGCGTGTCGAGCGCGTCGGCTCCCCCGCGCCGGCACGCCCCGCTGCTGGCGGCCGCCGCCCCGATCCGCGCGCAGACATCGTCGAGGTGTCCGACGAGCGCGCGCAACGCGGCAAGCCTCGCTGACAGTACCGTACCCAAACACGGCGTAGCGCTCGAGACCGCGGCGAGGGCGGCGTCGCTCGACGCCGTGCGACTCGAGCTTCGGGGCACCGTCGACGACGAGCCTGCCGGGTGCTCAGTTCGGAAAGAACGCTCCCGGTCGCCGAGCCCGATCAACCGCGAGCACTGTCGCACCTCTTGGCGATCAGCATGTCGAGCGGCGTCGGCGTCTCGACCACGCGCTCGAGCTCGAGCCCCGCCGAGGCGAAGAGCGCGGCGAACTCGGCCCGCGTGCGCTCGCGCCCGCCCGTGCTGGCCACGAGCATCTGCAGATCGAGCCACTGCAGGTAGGGCCCCTCCGCCTCCGGGACGACGACGTCGATGATGGCGAGGCGGCCGGTCTCCGGCATCGCATCACGCCAGGCGACGAGGGCGTCGCGCGCGGTCGCGTCCGAGAGCCCGTGGAGGATGTTCTTGGCCAGGTAGAGCCCATGCCCTGCGGGCGCGGAGCGAAAGGCGTCACCGGCGACGAGCTCGCACCGATCGGCGACCCCGAAGCGCTCGAGCACCGCCGGTGCGCGGGCAATCACCCCGGGTGCATCGACGAGGGCACCACGCGCGGTGGGGTGGAGGGCGAGAATGGTCGCGATGAGCTGCCCCTCTCCGCCTCCCAGGTCGCACACCGATCCGAACGCACCGTAGTCGAGCGCGCGAGCGTACGACGGGGCCGCCTCGCGCGTGAGCTCGACCATGGCGCCGTGGAAGATCGCGTGCTCGTCCGGGTGCTGCTCGAGGAAGGTCCACATGTCGACGTCGTGGAAGATGTCCCAGGTGTTCTTCCCGGTGCGAACGGCGTCGGGCAGCCGCGCCCAGATCTCCGCGTTCCGCGGGCGGACGATCTCTCGCACCATGTTGCGCATCGAGCTCGGGTCGTCCTTCATGAGCGGCCGCGTGAGATCGGTGTGCGCGAAGGTCCTGGCCGGCGCCTCCACGAGGAGACCCTTGCGCGCCAGGGCGCGCAGGAGCCGGTACAGGCTCGCCTCGTGGAGCCCGAGCTCTTGCGCCAAGCCCGACACGTCTCGGGGGCCGGCGCCGAGGGCATCCGCGACGCCGAGCTCGGCGACCGCGGCCAGGGCGTCGCCCACCCACCGGGACATCACGAGGTCGAGGAGCGCGAACGGGGGCGGCGCCATCCGCTCGGCAAACGAGGCGATGCCGCGCTGGATGCGCTGGGCGAGGCGCACCATGCGGGTGGGAGGGGCCTTGGGAATGTTCGGGGTCGTCTGCGTCATGGGCCGAGCATGGGGGTTCGCCGCGTGCACGAGCCACCCACGAAGCTTGCGACCCGTTCACAAAACTCGTGAACGCCGCGGGGCGCGGGGCGCGCCTATGATGGTGGGCCGGTGATCTTCACGCTCGAGCACGGCACCCTCGACCTGGAGCGGAGGCTGTTTTCAGGCCCGAGCGGGGAGGTGCGCCTCACGTCGACCGAGGCCCGCCTGCTGGAGCACCTCGCGGCCAACCCGGAGCGACTCTTCGGTCGCGACGAGCTTCAGGTGCAGGTCTGGGGGTACCGGGCGGGCATCCCCTCGCGCACGGTCTTCACCACGGTCGGGCGGATCCGACAGAAGATCGAGCCGGAGCCGTCGAAGCCCCGGTACTTGATCGCGGCAGAGGGCGGCTACCGCTTCGTGGCGCCCGCGGCGACGGGCGCCGGTGCACAGACTGCCATTCCCGAGCCCGCCAGCCCGTTCGTCGGTCGCGAGCGCGAGATCGAAGAGGCGCTGGGGCTGTTCCGCGCCGGCGCGCGCCTGGTCTCGATCCTCGGTCCCGGGGGGATCGGCAAGACGCGGCTCGCCATTGCGTGCGCTCGCCGGATGGCGGTCGAGTCTCCGGGCGGCGTGCTGTACCTCGCGCTCGAGAGCATCGATTCGGCGCCGGACCTCGTGCGCGCGATCGCGGGGGCGCTCGCGCTTCGGCCTTTCGGCCCGCGCGAAGACCCGCTCGCAGGTCTCGTCGAGCGCCTGCGCGACCGTGACTCGCTCCTGGTTTGCGACAACGTCGAACAGATCGAGGGCGCGCCGGCGGTCCTCTCACGGCTCGTGACGGGGTGCCCCGCGCTGCGAGTCCTCGTTACCACGCGCGTTCGCCTCGCCCTCGCCGGCGAGACGCCGCTCGCCCTGGCCCCCCTCCCCGATCCCGCTTCGGGCGCCGATCTGGAGCAGACCGACGCGGGCCGGCTCGCGCTCGACCACGCGCGGCGCGCGCGCCCTGGCTGGGAGCCCGACCCGACCGAGCGCCAGGCCCTGGCTCGCCTCTGCGCGCTCTCCGAGGGCAGCCCCCTCGCGCTGGAGCTGGCAACGGCGTGGCTGCGCCTGCTCGAGGCCACCGAGCTGGTGCAGGAGCTGGAAGCCAGCCCTGCTCTCCTTCGCACCGATCGCACCGACGTTCCGGCCCGACACACGAGCATCCGGGCGATGCTGGCGTCGTCATTTCGCCTGCTCGCGCCCGAGAGCGCACGCGGCCTCGGCGCGCTGGCGGTCATCCGCGCTCCGTTCTCGCGCGACGCCGCGGCCGCCATCGCGGATGCGGGGCTGCGGGAGCTGGGCCAGCTCGTCGATGCGTCGATGATCCGGCGCGCGGGCGGCGGGCGTTTCGCGTTCCACCCCGCCGTGCGTGAAGAAGCGCTGGGGCGGCTCGAAGCCGAGGATCGCGAGCGGTTCGAAGAAGCGCACGCCGCGTTCTTCTTGGATCGACTGGCGTCCACGTACTACGCGACCGAGGCCGGGCCCGAACGAGATTGGCTC
>CALKVR010001241.1 GCA_938004815.1 uncultured Polyangiaceae bacterium
CTCACAGCCCGATGAGCTTGGCGACGTAGTACTTCATCGTCTCGGTGGTCCCCCCGCCGATGCGGAGCAGCCGCTGGTCACGCCACGCGCGCGCGATGCGGTAGTCCTCGATGTAGCCCCAGCCGCCGTGAAACTGGAGGCAGGTGTCGGCCGTCTCGCTGGCGATATCGCCGACGAGGATCTTGACCATCGAGATGTGCTTCACGGTGTCCATGCTCAGCGGCTGCTTGAGCTCGTAGCGCTCGTGGTTGTAACGGTCCACGGTCTGGTAGACATACGCCTTGGCCGCCTCGAGCTTGGTGAGCAGGTCGACGAACTTGTGCTGCCAGACCTCGCGCTTGATGATCGGCTTGCCGAACGCGCTGCGCTCGCGACCGTAGGCGATGGCGTCCTCGATCATGAGGAACGCGCCCGCGATGGCCGAGACGCCAGCGACCAGCCGCTCGGTCTGGAAGTTCTGCATGAGGTACATGAAGCCCATGTTCTCTTCGCCGAGGCGGTAGCGTTCGGGGATACGCATGTCCTCGAAGAAGAGCTCGGCCGTGTCGCTCGACTTGTTGCCGATCTTCTTCAGCGCCTTGGCGACCTGAAAGCCCTTCGTCTTGGTCGGGACGAGGAAGAAGCTGCAGCCGTGCGCGCCCGCGTCGGGGTTCGTCTTGGCGAGCAGCGTGACGAAGTCGGCGCGCGTGCCGTTGGTGATGAACGTCTTCTGGCCGTTGATCACGTAGTCGCCGCCGCTCTTCTTCGCGACGGTCTTGATGCCGGCGACGTCGCTCCCGGCGGCCGGCTCGGAGACGCCGAGCGACGCGATCTTGTCGCCGGCCAGCGCAGGCTTCAGAAACTCGTCGATCTGCTCCTTCGTGCCGAGGTCGCTGATGACGGGGGTCGCCATGTCGCTCTGCACGAGCAGCCCCATGCCCACGCCGGCCGATTTGCTCCGCGGTAGCTCCTCGGCCTTCGCGACGCTGAACCAATAGTCGAGGCCCGCGCCGCCATGCTCCTCGGGAAAGTGAGCGCCCAGGATGCCGAGCTCGCCTGCGCGCTTGAACACCGAGTTGGGGAAGCAGCCGCTCTCCTCCCACTCTTCGACATGCGGCGCGAGCTCTTTCTCGGCGAAAGCTCGAACGGTCTTGCGGAACTCCGCGTGTTCTTCGGAGAACGGCTGAAACATGGGCGGACCTCTTTCTCGGGGCGGCAGTGCCCTCGGCCTCGGAGAAATGATTCGTACACGAACTTTTCGGCTCCGCAACTGTTACCGCCCGCCGAGGCACGCAAGGCCGCCGTTCTCGGCGGGGCTCTGGCTGCCATCTCACCCCCCAACCCCCCGCGTCGCGAGGGGGGCGACTCCGGAAGGCTGCTCGCGGCCTGCGGGGATACCGGATAGCTTCGCCCGGTCGATGCGCATGCTCATCCTGTCGCGGAACGCGTCTCTGTACTCGACCAGCCGGGTGGTGCTGGCGGCGCGGGCGCGTGGCCATGACGTATCTGTCATCGACCCGCTCGAGTTTCAGATCGTGGTGACGCGGCGCCGTCCCGAGCTGTACGTGGGCGGTGCGCCCGTGCCGTCGTACGATGTCGTCATTCCGCGTATCGGCGCGAGCATCACGAACTACGGCCTCGCCGTCGTTCGCCAGTTCGACCTCATGGGGGCTCCGGTGCTGAACGGCGCGGTCGCGATCGCGCGGAGCCGCGACAAGCTGCGCGCGCTGCAGCTCTTGACCCTCCAAGGCATCGACGTCCCCATCACCGTCTGCGCGCGCAGCCCCGCAGGCCTCGACGCCGCCCTCTCTCTCGTCGGCGGCTGCCCGGCCATCGTCAAGCTCCAGCAAGGCACCCAGGGGATCGGCACGATGATCGCCGAGACCCCCCAGGCCGCCCACGCCCTCCTCGAGACGTTCTGGGCGATGGGCCAAGACATCGTGCTCCAGGAGTACGTACGCGAGTCCAAGGGCCGCGACGTTCGCATCATCGTCGTCGGCGGCAAGGTGGTGGCGGCGATGGAGCGCGTCGCCAAGAAGGGGGAGTTCCGGGCGAACCTGCACCGGGGCGGTCTGGGCAGGAGCATCAAGCTGCCGCTGAGCTACCGCAAAGCGGCGGTGCGCGCGTCGGCGGTCATGGGCCTCGAGGTCGCGGGCGTCGACCTGCTGGCTGGGCGCCGCGGCCCGCGCATCCTCGAGATCAACAGCTCCCCCGGCCTCGAGGGCGTGGAGCGGGCGTCCGGCGTCGACGTCGCCGGCGCGGTCGTCGACTACGCGGAGAAGTTCTCCAAGAAGCACCGCGCGCTCAGCCGCGACGGCTACATGAAGCGGTTCCGCGCGAGCCTGTCCGCCGAGCGCGTGGTCGGCGCGTGAGCCGCCGGGTGCGCCCGCGCCGACCAGGGAGCGTCGTATGAGCGTCGGCATCGAGACGATCGACCGGGGCCCTGCGCGCCTCATCGTCCTTTCGCGGCCCGAGAAGCGCAACGCGCTCTCGCGTGAGGTCGCCACCGCGCTCGCGGTGGAGATCGAGCGCGCCGCGGCAGACGAGAGCGTACGGGGGATCGTGCTCGCCGCGCGCGGACCCGTGTTCGCGGCCGGCGGCGACCTCTCGGAGTTCCAGCAGCTGCTCGACAAGAAGGGCGGGGCCGAAGAGGTGCTGGCGATGGGGCGCCGGCTGCGTGAGGTCGAGCGCGCGCCCGTTCCGGTCGTCGCCGCGGTCAGCGGGCACGTGCTCGGCGGCGGCTGTGAGCTGCTCCTCCTGTGCGACGGGGCCTACGCCGAGCGCGGCGTCACGCTCTGCTTCCGGCACGCCGAGATGGGGCTCGCCCCCGCGTGGGGCGCGTCGGTGAGGCTCGTGGATCGCGTGGGGCAGCTGCAAGCGATGCGCCTGCTCACGACCGCCGACCCGGTCGGCGCAGAAGAGGCGGCGGGCCTCGGCCTCGTCACGGCGGTGGTCGATCCGGGCCACGCCGAAGACGTCTGTGTCGCCTACGTCGAGCGCGTCGCGCGGCTCGGCCGTGACGCCGTCGCCGCACAGAAGCGCGCGATCATGTCGGCCCGGCGCGACGTGCGCGAGCGGGCTGATGAGCGTGAGGCGGAGGTGTTTCGTTCGATGTGGGGGGCGCCGGCCCATCGCTCGGCGATGGAGGCGTTCGCCGCCCGCGCAAAGGCGTCGAAGCCGCCGCCAGCCTCCGCGCCGCCGCCCTCGCCAGAAGACCCAGAATGATGGCGACGTGCCGGGGGCGGAGACCGCTCTTCTCGCCGCGGTAGACGGGGCGGACCGGGGCGTGCGCCACGCGCATCCCGGCGCAGGCGAGCAGCGACAACAGATCGTTCGGGTACCCATAGCCGGGCCACAGGCGTTCCCAGTCGACCGCCTCGAAAGCGCGGCGCCCGATGGCGGTGTAGCCACACTGGCTGTCGACCACGCGGTCGAGGCCGGTCGCGTAGCGGGTGAGCGCGCTGAGCACGCGACCCACGCGCCGCCGCGCTGCCGGCATCACGCGGCGCACGGCTGGGTGCGAGAAGCGCTCGCCTTTCACGTAGTCGGCGACGTCACGCGCGATCGGCTCGAGGACGCGCTCGAGATCGGCAGGATCCATCTGGCCGTCGCCCGCCATCACCGCGACCGCGTTCGCCCCGCGAGCGAACGCGACGCGGTAGCCCGCCGCGATGGCCGCGCCCACGCCTCGGCTGGTCGGGTGGCTGATCACGATGGCGCCGGGGCGCGCGCGCCTGGCACGCTCGGCGGTCTCGTCGACGCTGCCG